>CAZDLX010000014.1:0-32647 GCA_964506005.1 uncultured Anaerolineae bacterium
TGGGTGTTGCCCTCGTTGCTGCCGAAGTACAGTCCGATCTTCGCCACTGTCGTCACTCCTTCCCTGCACTGCGCCCTGTCTCAGGCTTTACGGACACCGTCTGAGGAAAACTGATCCACGAATATCACGAATGACACTAATGCAAAACACAAAAACATTCGTGTACTTCGTGTCATTCGTGGACTCACTTCACGCTACGCCTAGAGAGTATAGCGAGTTAGGTCGCCGGGCTCGACCTCAGCTCGCGCCGGAGCGCCGCCCGGTATCGCCCGGCTCCTGGATGCGGGTCACGAGCACCTTGTCCACGCGGTAGCCGTCCATGTCGAGCACCTCGAAGCGCAGCCCCTCGTACTCGAACTGGTCTGCCTCGTCGGGGATGTCGCCGAGCGCCATCATGACGAACCCGCCGACGGTCTCGAAGCCGCTCTCCTCCTCGCCGCGCAGGGTGTCGAGGTCGAACAGCTCTTTGAGCTCGTCCGCGGGCAGGCGGGCGTCGATGAGCCAGCTCCCGTCCTCGCGCTGCACGATCTCCGGCCCCGGCTCTTCGTCGGGCTCCTGAATATAGCCGACCATCGCTTCGAGCAGGTCGTCCACCGTGACCATGCCCTCCAGCCCGCCGAACTCGTTGATGACCAGCGCGCGCTTCGTCCCGGCGGCCTTCATGCGGTTCAGCGCGTCGAGGGCGGAGACGGACTCGGGGATGAACAGCGGCGGCGAGATGTGTTTCATCAGGTCGACCTTCTCCCCGGCGACGTGGCTGGCCCACACATCCTTGACGGAGATCAGGCCCACGGTGTTGTCCAGCGAGCCGTCGCCGACCGGGAAGTACGAGCGCCCGCTCTCGACCATCTTGCGGCGGTTGCGGTCGGGCGAGTCGTTGATATCCAGCCAGACGACGTCAGGGCGCGGCGTCATGAGCAGGCTGACGCGGACGTCGTCGAGGCGGAACAGCCGGGCGGCGATGTCACGCTCGGAGGGCTCAATAATACCGAGGTGCGTACCCTGCTCGATCAGCATCGCCACGTCTTCCAGCGTGACGTCGGGCTCCTCGCTCGGCTTCACACGGAGCAGGCTGAGCACGCCATCCAGCGAGAAGCTCAGCAGGCGTACCAGCGGCGCTGCGATGCGCGAGAGGGCGTGCATGGGGCGGGCGATGGTCAGCGCGACGCGGGTGGGGTTGTTGAGGGCCAGCCGCTTCGGGGCCAGCTCGCCGAGCAGCAGGGTAAAGTACGTAATCAGCACGACGACTGCGCCCACGCCAAGTGCCTCTGCGTAGGGCTCCAGCAGCGGGATACGGGCCAGCACGCTCCCCAGCTCGGCGCCGATGGTCGCGCCGCTGATCGCGCCGTTGAGCACGCCGATCAGCGTGATGCCGATCTGCACGGTTGAGAGGAAGCGGTTGGGCGCTTCGGCCAGATCGAGGGCCACGCGTGCGCGCATGTCACCGTCTTCGGTTGCCTGCTTGAGACGGTTCTTGTTGGCCGACAGCACGGCGATCTCGGACATCGCAAATGCGCCGTTAGCCAGTATCAGAAGCAGGATAATGGCGATCTGCACGATGATGTTCATGGTCTCCCCAGAGCCCCAGCGGATGCCAGAATCCGGCGTGAGCCCGCACGCGGGCGGTGCTGCACCTGTGAATCGCTTTCTGGCTAGAGTGTAGCAGATCGCACAGAGGCGGACAGCGGGTACATCCCTGCGCGGCGCTAATCGCCGGGCTGACCGTCGCGCAGGGCGTCGATATTCTCCTGCACCAGCGCCGCGCGCGGGTCGCCCAGGGCGTCCAGCAGCAGGTGGCTCTGCTCGAAGCTCTGGAGCGCCAGTTTGGGGTTGCCCATGCGCTCGTGCAGCAGTGCGATGTTGTTGAGCGTCGAGGCCTGCCCCAGCCGGTCGCCGAGCTTCTCCTTGAGCGCCAGGCTGCGCCGGAAGTGCCCGAGCGCGCGCTCCATCTCGCCGCGCCCAAAGGCGATGATGCCGAGGTTGTTAAGCGCTAGCGCCTGCCCGGCTTCGTCGTCGAGGTTGGCGTAGATGGCGGAGGCGCGCTGGTAAGCCTGTTCCGCGTCGCCGTCGCGTGCCATGCGTTCGTAGATCGCCCCGATGTTCAGCCAGGTATTCGCCTGCCCGCTGCGGCTGCCGAGGGTCGTGTACAGGTCAAGCGCCCGCTGCAGGACGGCAAGCGCGTCATCCCAGCGCTCCTGCCAGTACAGCACCCCTGCCACGTTGAGCAGCGCCTGGGCAGTGTCCTCGGGGATGTCGAGCTGCTCGCGCAGCTCCAGGGACTCGGTGTAGTAATCGAGGGCGAGGTCGTAAGCCCCCTGCCGCTCGCAGATAGCCCCGATGTTACTCAGCGCCGACGCCTCGCCGGCAGGGTCGCCGAGCCGCCGGCTGATGGTGAGGCTGCGGGCATAGGACTCACGCGCCCCGTCCAGGTCGCCGACCACGGTTTGAGCATAGCCGAGCTCGCCGAGCGCGATGTGCTCGCGGAAGACGTCGCCCGTCTCGCGCGCATCGCCGATGAGGTGCCGGGTCAGCGTGACGAGGTCCGCCCACAGGCCGCGCACCTCGAAGAACTGCATCAGAGCCTCGGCAAACCGCTCGGCTGCGGGCCGGTCGTGGATGCGCGCGGCGGCGAAGGCGGCCAGGATCTGCCCGAGCGCGGCGTCGAGACCGGGGCTGGACGGCGGGGTCGTCTCGACGAGGCGGGCGTAGTAAGCGCGAACGCGCCCGGCGGCAGCCTCATGCTCGCGGCGCGTGGCACGGGTACGCAGCGGTTCGACGAGGGCGGCATGCAGCGCAAAGCGGTCGCCGGGCATGCGGCGGATGATCGCCCCCTCGACGAGCGTGTCCAGCACCTCCGACGCCTCACCGGCGGGGATGTCCCAGCACGCCGCGGCGGCCTCCGCCGAGAACGGCGCACCGGTGCCAGGCTCGAAGGCCGTCAGCAGGCTGGCCCGCCGGAGCTGGAACTCGCCGAAGCGCGAGAGCATCAGGTTGACGATGAGCGCCAGCGCCTTCTCCTGGGCGGCGGGGTCGCCGGTTTCAAGCGCGGCGAGCGGCCCCTGCTCCTCCTGAAGCATCTCCAGCAGGCGCAGCCAGGTGATGCCCTGCCGGGCCTGCGCGCCGACGAGCGCCAGCGACAGGGCGCTGCCCGACAGCCGCTGGACGATCTCCTCGACGTTGGGCAGGTACAGGCTGGGCAGCATGCCGGCCCATTCGGCAAGCAGCTTGAGCGACTCATCCTTGCTGAGCGCGCGGACGGCGTAGCGGCGGGTCTTGTAAGCGGTAAGGACCTCGTCGCCGGCGGCCGTGGTGATAACGCGGGCGCAGTTCGGCCCGCCGACGTTCAGGGCGTTGATCTGCTCGATGCGGGTCACGTCGTCGATCACCAGCAGCGCGCGGGCGCCGCGCAGCCGCGTGCGCAGCGCCGCCGCCCGGCTCAGCGGCTCTGGGACGCTGGAGAGGTCGTCGCCGAGCGCCTTGCCCCACAGGTACTGCACGTGCTGGACGCTGTCGCTCTCGCGGAGCGAGGCCCAGAGCACGCCGTCGGGGAAGCGTTCGAGGATGTCGGCGTCGTGCGCGAGCGCGGCGGCAAGCGAGGTCTTGCCCGAGCCCGATGGCCCGTGCAGCGTGATGGGCGGGAGCGACGCGGCGGGCCGCTCGACGAGCAGCCGCTTCATGGCGTTGAACTCGGCGCGCGGCACGAAAAAGGGCGGCAGGTCGAGGGCGAGGTACGGGGCAGACGCGTTCTCTGGCCCGGCGGCAGGCTTGAAATCAAATGGGGCGGCTTCAGTGGGCTGCGCGCTCACCGGCTGGTCGCTCATGGGCTCCGGTCCTCCGCGGCACTGCCGGGCGAGGGGCACCCGGCGGGAATATCCAATCGGCACCAGTATAGCATAAGCAGCGGGCGGGCACATCGACCGCCGGGCCATTCATTGCCCGGCTACGTACAATCGTCGGTTGAAACCGACGACGGGCGCAGGCAGTCCTCCCGCCGCAGGCGGACCAACGCGCAGCGTTGGCTGTCCCCGCAGGGGACAATTATACGTAGCCCGAGAATTCATTCTCGGGCGGGAGGCAGCCTGTGCCTCTACCCCACCACCCGCCGCCGCAGCCTTTCCGGGAGGATGCCGGCGAGGCGCTGGCGCTCGTCACGGTCTAGCGGGCGCAGGACGAGGATCGCGACGAGGTAGACCAGCGTCCCGGCGGCGAAGCCGAGCCACGGGCTCAGCGGGGCGAGGGTGAACGTCGCCGCGCCGGTGAGCCCGCCCGCCACGGCGATGCGCCACAGCGTCCGCGCCCAGTTGATGCGCCCCAGCTCGCTGAGCACGACCACGTAGAACAGGCCCCACAGCACAAACTCTGAGAGAATGGTGATTAAGGCCGCCCCCACGTACGAATACTGCGGGATGTAGTAGTAGTTGGCGCCGGCGTTGAAGGCCAGCACCACGACGAAGGCGATGGTCAGCGTTCGCTGGCGGTCGAGCGCGATGATGACGTACTGCGTCACGCTGTTAATCCAGCCGATCACGACCGACCAGATAAACACCTGCAGCGCGATCGCGCCGTGCGGCAGGTACTCCGCGCCGCCCAGCACGTTGACGAGGAACGGCGCCAGCACCGTCGTCATGATGGCCGTCGGCACGGAGATGAGCGACATCAGCTTGACGGCCAGCAGGTAGGTGCGCTTCAGGGCGGAGCGGTCGCTGGCGCCCATGCGGCTCATCACCGGGAACAGCGAGAGCGTGAAGTATGACGGGATCACCATGATCGCGTCGACCCACGTGTACACGACGCGATACCAGCCGACGACGCGCGGCCCCTGCAGCGCCTCCAGCAGGATCACGTCCACGCGGAAGAACAGCGTCGCGAAGAGGTGGTTGAGCATCAGCGGGAACGACTCGCGCAGCGCTGCCCGCTGGAACGGCCAGCTAAACGTCGGGCGCGGGGTGAAGAAGTGCCGCACCGCCAGCGTGCCGAGTACGGCCAGCGTTACGGCGTTCACGGCGACGCTTACCCCGGCCAGCCCCACGATGCCCCCACCGAGCAGCAGCGCGGTGATGCCGAGCGTCGTGGTGAGGAAGGCGCTGACGGTCTGCACGGCGGCAGGGACCTCCGCCTTCTCGTAGCCGTAGAACAGCGCCGTCAGCCCGGTGCTGATCGTCGAGAACAGCAGGCCCGCATACAGCAGCCCCAGCGCCCACAGCGTGCGCGTGTCCAACGGCGGGCTGACCGCCGCCTGCCGGATCAGCACGAAGCCGGCCAGCAGCGGCACGCCAAGTGCGACCAGCATCAGCCGCAGGATGGTCGTGTTGACGAAGCTGTGGTTGGCGTCCTCGCGGTGCCGCGAGACCTCGCGGATGAGGAAGGTGTTGAGGCCAAAGTTCGCGAGGATCTCGAACCAGCCGTAGACGATCATCGCGTAGGTGTAGCGGCCTGCGTCCGCCGGGCCGAGGATGCGCAGCATCGCGAAGGTCAGTACGAAGCTGATGCCCTTGTTGAAGATGTTGAGCACGATGGGCGTGACGGTGTTCTTCGCGATGCGCTGGATGCCACCCGCCTCGGGGCTCTCGCGGTACAGCGCGCGCCAGGCCCACACGCCGAGCGCGAACAGCAGGCCCATGCCGGTCAGGAACGAGGCGAATGCGCCGAAGCGGAACGAG
Organism: uncultured Anaerolineae bacterium; assembly: GCA_964506005.1. GTDB lineage: Bacteria > Chloroflexota > Anaerolineae > Aggregatilineales > UBA3940 > UBA3940. Next base: position 5,661 of record CAZDLX010000014.1, read on the forward strand.
TCCGGGCTGTACTTCATGCGGACCGTCCACTCGCCGGGCGGCAGGCGCACCCCCCGGAAGTTGCCGCTGACCAGCTCGACGGGCACTTCCTGCTCGGCGTCGTCCGCTGTGCCAAAGGGCCGCAGCCACGCCCGCCAGCCGGGGAAGTAGCTCCCCGCGACGACGAGCCAGCTCTCTTCGCCTACCGTCACGTCGAGCGTCTGCTGCTGGCTGGTGTTCGTCGTGATCGTCGCCGGGCCCGGCTCGGCGGGCGTGCCGGGGTAGGCGGGCAGGTCAGCCAGCCGAGAGGGCTCAAACGGCAGCAGAACGTTCCGGCGGACGTCCGCCGCCTGCGCTGCCTCCGCGAAGCCGCCCTCTCCGGTGGTATACACTACCGTGCTGCTCACGGGCAGCGTGAAGGCGCGCGGCATGGCCTGCGTGTTCTCGTAGATGCGGACCGCCTCGTCTTCGTAGGCCAGCTCGTAGCGCGGGCTGTCGATCTCAAGCTCGGTGACGACGTAGCGCACGCCGAGCAGGTCCAGCAGCGGCGAATCCAGCGCGGCGGGGTCGGTGGCGTACAGCGGCGCGATGCGGTTGAACGGCAGGTCGCCCTGCGGCGTGAGCGCCTGCATGTACTCGACGTACTGCGCGGGGATCAGGCTGTCGTAGCCGCTGATGTCCTCCAGCCCGTGCAGCCAGCCCATGTTGGCGTTGAGCGTATCGCGGCCCGGCTCCTCGTACACGGCGAAGCGCCAGGGATTGAGCGGGTCATGCTGCCCGGCGAGCCAGGCAATCGACGGCGGCGTGACGTCGAGCAGGGCGGGGTCGGCGGCGGGGTTGAAGCCCCACGATGCCGCGCCGAGGTCGAGCGCGACGGCCAGCACGGCGAGCGGCAGCCACGCCCGGCTCCCGCGGCGCATCAGGTGGATGACGACACCACCGAGCAGCAGCGCCGCGCCGAGCAGCAGCGCGCCCGCGGCCTGGTAGGAGTAGAACGCCCGCGCATCGGGAAAGGCGCTCGACGCGCCCGCCAGCCCGAAGAAGACCCGCTCGACGAGCCCGGCGAACGCTCCGTAGAACACCCGCGTGACCAGCACGCCGAGCAGCACCAGCGCGCCGCCCGCGACGCCGATCCAGCCGAAGACTGTGGCGAGTTTTCCCTGACCCCCTGCAACCTTCGGTTGCCCCTCCCTCTCTCGAGGGGTGAGGGCCTGGGTAAGCGCCTCCACGCCGAAGCCGGCCAGCACCGCGACGCACAGCGTCAGCGGCCACACCCAGCGGAAAGGCGCGTGCGACTGGTCGATGAAGGGCAGGCCGTAGTATAGCAGCGCGTAGGCCGGCGTGCCGAAGGCGAACGACAGCGCGAGCGTCCCCAGCACCGCGAACAGCGCGCGGTAGGGGCGGTCGGCGGCTTCAGCGGCGAGGTGGCGGGGCGGTGCAGCGTCGCCCCGGCGAATGCGCCCCAGCAGCCAGTGAGCCAGCGCCGCCGCCGCGAGCAGCAGCGGCAGGATGCCGGTGTAGGCCGCGCCCTCGACGTAGTTCTTGATCCCCCAGGCCGTGCTCGTGATCGGCTCGCCAGCGGCGTTAACCGTCAGCGGGACGCGCTGCCAAGCGAACACGTCTAATATTGTGTGATGCGCGGGGCTGCCGAAGAAGTTGGGCAGCAAGAATGCGACGACGCGCCGGGCCGGGTATGCCCAGCCGAGCACTTCGGCGAGGCTCGCCTCGCCCGCGCGGAAGCTGCGGCTGGCCAGCTCGTAGGCGGGGATGAGCTGCACTGCGCCGAGCGCCAGCCCGCCCGCGACCATCAGCGCGGCCCACAGCCCGCGCCGCAGCACGCACCCCCAGATCCCCGGCTCGCGGCGGCGGGCAATGACCATCGCGCCGAGCCGCCACACGGCGTAGAAGGCCGCGACCAGCAGCGTGAAGTACAGCGCTTCGACGTGCCCGGCCAGCGCCGCCATGCCGAGCGCGCCCGCGCCGACGGCCGCCCAGGGCAGCGACGCCGGCTGCGCGTTGAGCGCCCGCGCCTGCCGCAGCACGAGCTCCAGCATGGCGAGGATCAGCGGCAGCCAGGCCGCCGTCGCGATAATCATGGGGAACACCGCGCTGGCCAGCATAAAGCCCGCCAGCTGGTAGGTCAGCGCGGCGATCAGTGCGCCGGGGCGGCGCACCCCGAGCACGCGCAGTAGCACGTAGGTGTTCAGCCCCGCGATCCAGAGCTGGAGCACGGTGAACCAGCCGTAGGCTGCCCACAGCGGCAGGATCAGGTACAGCAGGCTGAACGGGTACAGCATCGACGACTGACCAGCGGCCAGAAAGGGCGAGCCGGCGAGGATGTTCGGCTGCCAGAGCGGGACCTCGCCGGCGGCGATCTGGGCGCGGGCGAACAGCTTCCACGGCGCATTCTGCAGGATCAGGTCGGAGAGCAGGGGGTTGTGTGGGCGGCCCACGCCGAGCTCTGCGGCCAGGGCGTTGTAGGGCTGCCACTGGTACAGGTTGTCGGCGGGCAGCAGCGTCCTGCCGCCGAGCGTCTGCGGCAGAAAGAACAGCAGCGGCACGGCGAGCAGCAGCAGTATGATGAGGATGTCGGGGCGTGTTTGGTGCAGTCTGGCTCTCATAACGCCTGTAGCGGCCCTGCGTGATAGGTGCGGCGAATTCCGGCTAAGTCTACCCCATCGAGCCGAGAATGCCATGACGGGTGACCCCACCCCCCGTCCCCCTCCCCGCCAGCAGGGAGGGGGTGATGAGCCGCCCGGTGCCGCGTGGGAATTCAGTTCCGGGCGATGCCTTCACCCCCCAAGCGGTTCTCTGCTATACTGCCGGGTATGAAGAAGACAAGCCTGCTCCCACTGCTGATCGCCGTCCTGCTGCTCGGCGGCTGTAATCTGCCCGCCTTTGTGAATATCCCGACGCCCGGCCCGGCTGCCGCGCCGACCGTCGAGGCCAGCGCCACGCCCGAACCGCCAGCAACCCCGACCGCCGAGGCGTCGCCGACCGCTGAAGCGACGCCCACCGCGACGACAGCCCCCGCCGACCCGGCAGAGCCCTCTGCCTGCGTCGCCCCCGGCGCGGCGACCTTACCCGGCGGTATGCCCGACTTTGACCGGCTCCCGGCGTTGTTCGCCGAGTATCTCTCGGCGGGCGGCGGTGTCGGTCAGCTCCGCGACACGCTGGAGCAGTGGGGCGCGATCCGCGAGACGGAGGTGGGCCAGTTCGGGCTGGTGGACGCCGAGCACGACTTCGACGGCGACGGGGTGAACGACGTGCTGATCGCTGCGGTGGACGCCAGCACGACGCCCGTTACTGCCGAGCCGCCCGGCGCGCTGTTCGTCTTCACCTGCGCGGATGGCGGTTACGAGCTGGCGTACACCGATGCCGATACCGACGCCATGCAGGCAACCAGCGTCCCGCAGATACTGGCGCTGCACGACATCACCGGAGATGGCCTGGCGGATATCCTGTTTGAGCGCACGGCCTGCGGCGCGCACACCTGCTACCAGAACATCCAGGGGCTGTACTGGGACACGACCGGCCCCGGCGCCGGGCCTGAGCTGATGCTTGCGGAGCCGGTCAGCGAGCCGTATGCCGAGATCGAAGTGCCCGAGCCGGAGGACGGCGAACCGGCACAGGTCGTCGTCAACGTGGGAATGATCGGTTCGGTGGGGGCGGGCCCCCAGCGGACGTGGCGCGACGTGTACGCCTGGGACGGCGAGACGCTGGCGCGCGTCGAGCACGAGGCGACTTCCCCGGCGCACCCCATCCACCTGGTCAATGAGGCGGACGATCTGTTCCTCGCCGGGAATTACGCCGGCGCGATCTCGCTCTTCCGGCGCTCGTACGAGGACCCAACGCTCGACCGCGAGTGGGGCATGTACGAGGGCTGGGAGCAGGACCTCGAGGCCTACGCGCGCTACCGGATCATGCTGGCGCACGTGCTGCTCGGCGACGAGCAGCAGGCGGCGGCGTTCTACGACGCCATGCAGGTGGACTTCCCCGACCCGGACGAACCGGGCGGGCTGTTCGCGCAGTGGGCAGACCTATTCCGGGCGGAGTACCAGGCGTCAGGCGGGGTGATTGCGGCCTGTTCGGCGGTGCTGGAGACCATCGACCCCGACTCACCGGATCTGCCGCTGAACATGTTCGGCTACGCCAACCGCTTCTACGAGCCCGCCGAGATGTGCCCGTTCGAGGGCAGCAGTGCGTAGGAATAAGTCCGCAGATTACACATAACGGGCGGTAACGGCTATCCACGAGGTCTTGGAGATAACGGTAGGGGCGCAGCATGCTGCGCCCCTACAATTCGAAACCACCAGCGTACACGAAACTCTAATCCGGCAGGCGCCAGATCATCTGGTCCGGTGGGGGAACTGGCGGCAGCAGGTAGATATCCACCCAGTTGTTCCACTGCACGAGGAATTCATCCGAGTAACCGAGGTCGACGCGCATGCCCTTGACCGCGCCGCCCACGTCGAGCGCCTGCCCGGTGCCGTAGCCGGGCACGTACATGTGCGTGTACAGGCTGATCACACGCGGGTCCACGGCGACAATGCCCCGCACCACCTCCGTGCCGGTGCCCGACAGCCCGAAGCGCGGATCGCCGGGCTGCTTGTCGCCAGCGGTCAGCGGGCTGTAAGAGGTCGCCAGCACGCGCAGCTCGCGCCAGTACTGGAAGGTGCCCTCGGGCGTCTCCAGCGTGCGGAGCACGATCCGCGTGCCGTAGGCGACCACCGCCGGCTCAGGCTGGCTGGCCACCCACTCGCCTTCGAGCGCCCGGCTGACTTCGACGCCGTCCTCATACCGGACGCGCACCTGCCGGGCCAGCGTGCCGTTGTGCCCGCTCTGCACGATGCGTTCCTGGTCCAGCTCCAGGTCGGGGTCGGGCACGTAGACCGTCTCGTAGGGGATGGGCGTCTCCTCGACCAGCACTTCCTCCCGCACGCGCACCACCCGCACCGTGTCGCCGGGGCGGAGCGGTGCGTCCAGCGACGGCACGACGTAATCCGCCCCGACCAGCGCCAGGCCAAGCTCGCCGAGCAGGCCGCGGACATCCTGCTGGTGGGTACGCGCGGTGATGGCCCCGTCCTCGCGCTGAACCGTCACCGGGATGGCCTGCTCCAGCGTGATCTCGGCCACCGGGCCGCCTGCGGCAAGCTCTTCGATTGGCGTGCTGAGCGGGTGCGAGATGCGGTCAGCCTCGTAGAGCTGATAGCCCGCCTGCGCGAGCGCCTCCCCGAGCGTCGGGGCAGCGGTCTCAAACGCGACGCGCTCCCCACGCTGGTTGACGACGACGCGCACGGCCCGCACCACGCGGATCTCGCGCGGCAGCTCGGGGGCCGTCGTCACCGTGGTGCTGTCGGCGATCTCGGCGGGGGAGGGGCGCACCGAGCGCACGACGCTCACGCCGTCCGCTTCGCCGACCTCGACGCCGAGGTCGGCCAGAATGGCGTGTGGTTCCAGTTCGTGGCTGGAGCCGACGATGGTTTCGCCGTCCACGTGGACCATCACCGGGCGGCGGTGGGCAACGGTGACGGTCAGCCCGGCTTCGACCGGAGTGTCTGCCGCCGGGCTGAGATAGATCGCATCGTCGGGGCGGACGCCCGCGGCGCGCACCACGCCTTCGACGGTACGGCGGTGGGTGCGCATTTCAAGCGGCTGGCCGTTCAGAACGACCGTGACCGGCGTGGCGGTCAGCCGCCAGAGGGCGACGCCGCCAACTATGGCCAGGCCGCCGATAGCCAGCGGCAGCAAGCGCCACAGGATGCTGCGCGGGCTCGCCTTTGAACGCCATGCCGGGCGGCGCTTGCGGCGCGGGGTCCACACGCCGGCGGGGCGTTCTCCCGGCAGAGGGATGCGGGGCTTCTCCAAATGTGTGCTCCAGGCTGTCAGGTCTATAACGGATTGTATCATTACGCCGCTAACAGCGGAAGTAGGAGCAGGTGGCCGGGATCAAAAAACGGGCGCTCAGGGGCACTGGAGAGAGCCAGGCACCCCTGCGGCACCCGGGCAACACGCCTTATGGCTGCTTCCTCTCGGACCTGACCAGGTTCGACGGCACCCGCCGCGCAGGACCCAGCCCTCTCCACTGCACCCGAGCAGCCCGTCACGCGAAGGCAGCTCAGTGCGAGGTTAGTTTAGCGAATGCGCTGCACAGTGTCAATCAGATGCCGCCAGCCGCGCGGCGTTCTAACGGCAAGTTAGTACTTGACATCTGCGAACATCTGTTCTATCATAGAGTCAGCTTGAGATGGTAGTGTAGCGGTATGCTTTCATCGAATACCTGTCGGTATGGGCGGCTGGACCAGCAATACATTAACCTGAGAATATCCCTCTCTCCGGCGAGGACCCCCCGTTTCCACCTGCGGGGGGTTCTCGTCGTTATGGCCCTTTGGTACAGCGCAAGCCCGTCTGTTGGCCTTCTGGGGGTTGACGCACACGAACACCTGTTCTATAATGGAAAGGTATTAGCGTGAGCGTTTAGAGGTGCTAAGGAGACAGCATGGGTAAGCGATCTATCGTCCATATCGAGATCCCGGCGAAGGACCGGAAGGAGGCGATGAAGTTCTACGGTGAGCTCTTCGACTGGGAAACGGAGGAGTATCCCGAGATGATGTATGCCACCTTCTCCAGCGGGTCGGTGGGTGGCGGCTTCAGCCCGGTTGGCGACTTCCCGGAGATGAACCTGTCCACCAACGTCGGCGACGTTCTGTTGCACATCGAGAGCGAGGACATCGAAGCCGACCTGGCGCGTATCGGGGAGGCGGGCGGCAAGACAGTGCTGCCCAAGACGGACATCCCGGGGATCGGCTGGTTTGCCGTGTTCGAGGATCCGACGGGCAACCATCTTGCGCTGTTCACTTCTAACGGGGAGCAGCAGGGCCAGTAACCGTAGAGGGGACGGTTGCTCACATTATTCAGTCCCCTGCACAGGAGCCTCTCGCGGCGGCGAGGGGCTCCTGTCGTGTAAGGCAGGTGTGTTGTTGCGCGGGGCGGATCGTGCTACGCTATCGCGCGGACGCTGCGCGACACGAAAGGACGCCCATGCCACACACTGCGCCATACTGCTGCCGCCTCGGGCACGCTGCCGGGCTGCTGCTCATTGCCCTCGCCATAAGCGCTTGCGGTGCCGGCTCCCCAGACGCCGAGCTCGCCCCGCCGACCGAGCGCCCGCTCTCCGTGCCGACCGCCACCCAGGCTGCCACGCCTGAGCCAACCGCCGAGACCGCCGTATCTGGCGACCTCGACGTGCCATACCAGATCACCGGCTACGAGATGATCGCCGCCGACATCGGCCCGGCGACTTACAGCGGCTACACCTGCGTGCTCACGCCGGATGGCTGTGCCTGCGAGCTGCCCGCGATCCACGAGGCGACGTTCACCTTCCGGCCCGACGGCTTGCTGGAGGCCCGCTTCGAGCGCGAGGACGGCGAGGAGACGTGGGAGATGGGCCGCGCCGCGCCCAACCAGTGGGATTACCGCTTCGCCGTGATCAGCGAGGGGCAGAGCGCGGCGGTCGGCGAGGGAATCGTGCTGCTCAGCTTCACGGAAACCGGCTACGTCGTGAACCAGCTTGTGAACTTCGGCGATGGCAGCCTGGTCACCTGCCCCGAGGTCAGCTTCCGGCGGCTGGCGGGCGGCGACTAGTGCCGGGGCGGAATGAGTCCACAGATTACACAGATGGCACAGAAAGTTAAAGCCTAGAACTAACAGACGATCCACGAATGACACGAATGGCACGAATAGAAGAGCATTTAATCCATTTGTGTAATTAGTGACATTCGTGGATCAATTAATCCGTTTTTCTCTGTGAAATCTGTGTCATCTGTGGATGATGCCCTCACGGGCCCCAGCGGGGCTGCCAGTCCGCCTCTGGCTGCGTGGTGAGCTGCCGCCAGTCGGTGCCGTCCACCCGCATGATGTACACGTCGTTGTCCCCGTTGAGGTTCGAGGCGAAGGTGATCCACTGGCCGTCGGGCGAGAAGCTCGGCGCTTTGTTGTTGCCGCCCTCCGTCAGCCGGGTGTACGCCTCGGGCCCGCAGCCGGTGGGCTGATCCGCGCAGGCCACCGGTACGAGGTAGATATCCTTGTCGCCGACCGGCCCGGCGTAGAAGCCGAGCGTGCTGCCATCAGGCGACCAGTCACTGCGGCCCCCCTCGCGCATCCCCGAACCGTTCGTCACCTGCCGGATGTTCGTGCCCGGTTCGCCCGGCGCGGCTGGCACGTCCATGACGTACAGCTCGTTGGTGCCGGTGCGGTTCGAGGCGAATGCGATCTGCGTGCCGTCCGGCGACCATGTCGGGTCGAGGTCGTCGCCGGGGTGGTCGGTCAGGCGGGTGGGGCTGCTGCCGTCGGCCCCCATCACGTAGATGTCGAGCCGCCCATTCGCCGAGCTCGCAAAGACGATGCGCGTGCCGTCGGGCGAAAGCTCGGGCGCGTAGTTGCCGCCCAGCCCTGAGGTGAGCTGCACGGGCTCGCCGCCTTCGGCGGGCATACTGTAGATCTCGAAGACGCCGGTGCGGCGCGACGAGAAGACGATGGTGCTTCCGTCCGGCCCCGGCGAGGCGTACCAGTCCGTGCCCTCCGAGTCGACAAGCTGGCGCTGCCCGGAGCCGTCGGCGTTGATGAGGCACAGGTCATCGCCCGCGCCGTCAAAGCAGGTGTAGACGATGGTGCCGGCAGGCTCGGTGAGCGGGGCTGCGGTGAGGGGCGGCGTGCCCTCGGGCGGCTCGGCGGGCGCGTCAAACTCGGCTTCTTCGACATGCGCCTGCCGCTCCCGGCTGCGGCTGGTCGCGCGGAGCAGCACGAAGCCGAAGACGCCCAGCGCGACGATCTCCGCGACCATGATGCTGATGAGTGCAATCTGAATGAGAGTAGACGAGGTGCTGCCACGCTGGCGTGCCACGAGAAGCGGTATTCCCTCCTGCTGGGCGGGTTAAGACAGGCAGTGTCAGGGTGTGGACTCTGCCCGGTAGGCGTGCTCGGCGCGCCGCTTGATGCCCCGCAGCATGCGCCGCGCCATGATGAAGGCGACCGGCTCAAGCAGCGCGTGGTACAGCGCGTTGTTGCGCGCGCTGGGGAACCAGTCGAAGTGCTGGCGCTCGACGAGGCGGGTGGTTTCCGTCCCAAGCGGCTCAAGCTGGAACGTCCAGCTCGTCGCGAAGAAGTCCACCGGGTTGCGGCTGTGCACCTCGCCCTCGTCCTCGTCCTGCGCGTCGATCATGCCGCCGAGCACGAGCACCTTCTCCGGCTCGGCAATGAGCACGATCGGCCCCTCCTGAGCTGGCTGCATGGGGACTTCGTCCCCCGCCTCAAGGCCCGGCTGGCCCGGCAGCATGCGCTCGGCGCGGCGGATGTTCAGCCCGACGCCGCGCTCCAGCCAGCGGTATCCGAGCGGCCCGCCGCTGCCCTGCCCGACCTGCACAACCCACGGCCAGACCTCGGCGGGCGGCGCATCGATGGTGATAGCTCGCGTTGCCGTGACTTTCGGCTCGGGCAGCAGCTCGTCGCCGGGCATCTCGCGGCTGAGCTCGTCGCCGGTGGCCCCCCAGCGCAGCAGGCGAGGCCGGACCAGCTCCAGGTATGCCGCCACAGCCCCGCCGAGCACCACACCGCCCGCCACCCAACCTAACGCCCTGCGTTTCATGTACCCGCCTCTCTGTGTGCCGCCTCTGGCTCGATTATAAGGCGGCCCGAGGCAGGGATTCCAGCGCGGCGTCGTCAGGCGGTGGCGCGGCGCGGGGCTCTGGCGGCTTCGGCGCGGGCTTTGATGCCGCGCATCTGCCTGCGGCCCATGACGAAGCCGAGCACGTCGGAGAGCTGCCACATCAGGTTGGCGGCGAAGGATGGCTCCCACTGCGTCGCCCCGCGAACAAGCAGCCGCGTCGAGCCGCTGGCCTGCTCCTCAAGGTGGAAGACCCACGAGCTGAGGGCGGGGGGCTCCGGTGCTGTGGCATCCGGCTCCGTTCCGGGGTCGGAGAACAGGACGAGGGTGCGCTCGGGCACAACCTCGCGGACGTAGAAGCACGGGTAGCCCTCCGGGCCGAGGCGGACCGCGTCGCCGGGCTGGATGTTCTGCATGTCCGGCAGGATGCGGTCCGTACTGTGAATGTCGCAGCCGATAAGGTTCTCCAGGGCGTCGTAGCTGTACAGCCCGCCGCGCCCCTGGCCCTGCTGCACGATCCAGGGCCACACCGCGCCGGGCGGCGCGTCTATGGTGATGGCGCGGGTGAAGCGGATCTGCGGGTGCGGGGTAAGCTCGTCGCCGGGAAGCGCCCGCCTGGCCTCGTCAGGCGCTGCGCCCCAGCTTCGCATCCAACCCCTGAGCAGCGGCGAGAGCGGGATGAGCAGCGCGATCTGCAGCGCGCCGCCGATATTCTCGGCGATCGCCTGCGCGGAATACGTGCGTCTGGCGGCCATGGGGTGTCCAATCTGCGGGCGGCAGGCCCAGCAAAAAGCCCCGCCTGGGGGCGGGGCCGGGTTGCGTCGAGAGGCGGAGCGGGTGGGATTCGAACCCACGAGGCGGAGTGACCGCCTACGCGCTCTCCAGGCGCGCGCATTAGGCCGGACTATGCTACCGCTCCATGCGGGGCCCATTATACCATACGCGAGCCGCTTGTCCACGCTGCGGGCATATGATTGGCATTAATCTGCCTGGTACTGCAAGGCAGTCGACATCGCGCGCGGGGAGAGGCTATACTGCGATAGAAATTCCTTCTGAGAGGTAACGGCATGAGAGACTACATCCAGGTTGTCACGACGACGGAGACGAAGGACGACGCCCGCCGGATCGCGCGGGCGCTGGTTGAGAGCCGCCTCGCCGGCTGCGTGCAGATCCTCGGCCCGATCACCAGCACCTACTGGTGGGAGGGCGAGATCGCGGAAGCGGAGGAGTATATGTGCGTGGTCAAGACGGGGCAGGATCTCTTCACCAGCGTCGAGGCCGCAATCAAGGCGGTGCATCCGTACGACGTGCCTGAGATTCTCTCGATGCCGGTCGGCGCTTCCAGCCAGAACTACCTCGACTGGCTGAACGGCGAGCTGATCTCGCACCGGAACGACGTGGGGTAGGACCTCACGCCCCTTCTCCCGCCGCGGGATGAGGGCGCTCAGTTCCAGTCCACGCGGGCGCGGTCGCGCTTGTTGACGTAGCGCTCGGCGGCAATGGCCGCCATGGCGCCATCCGCCGCGGCGATCACCGCCTGCTTGATGTGGTCGCACAGCAGGTCGCCTACGGCGAACACGCCGGGGATCGTCGTCTGCTTCTCGCGGTCCACGACCAGGCAGCCGCCTTCCTTGCGTTCGAGCTGCCCCTCGACGAACTCGGTGATCGGCAGGCCGCCCTGCAGGTACACGAACGCGCCCTCGACCGGCAGCACGTGCTCGTCGCCGCCGCGCGGGTGGACGCGCACCCCCTCGACCTTGCTCTCGCCCAGAATGGCCTTGAGCCGCGTGCCGGGCTGCTGCTCGATCCGGTCGTTGGCCTCGACTTGGGCGACAAGCTCGGGGCTGGCCTTGAGCTCCGGGGTGGGCGAAATGAGGTGCACGCGGCTGGCAAACTTGGTCAGGAACAGGGCCTCCTCCAGCGCTTCGTCGTTGTTGCCGACGACCGCCACCTCGCGGTCGCGGAAGAAGGCGGCGTCGCAGGTGGCGCAGTAGCTCACGCCGCGCCCCAGCAGGCGCACCTCGCCCTCGACGGTGTTGGTGCGGCCCATCGAGCCCGTCGCCAGGACGATGGCGCGCCCGGTGTAGGTGTTCGCGCCGGTCTGGATCGTCTTGAGCTCGCCTAGCAGGTCCACGCCGATCACCTTATCGGTTACGAACTTCGCGCCGAACGACTCGGCCTGCTGGCGCATCGTCTCGACGAGCTCCGCGCCCGTCACCGGGCCCGGTACGCCGGGGTAGTTGCTGATCTTCGACGTCACGCCCAGCGCTCCGGCGGTCACGCCCTTGTCGATCACCAGCGTCTTGAGGTCGGCGCGGGCGGTGTAAATCGCGGCGGACGCCCCCGCGGGCCCGCCGCCGATGATGATCACGTCGTACGCTTCGGGGCCGAAGCCCGCCATTCCCAGGTTGAAATCCACGTCAGCTGTCTCCTGCGGTTGTCTGTGATGTGCCACACTGAGTTGGATGCAGCGCGGGGCTGGCCGTTGCAGCGCGGCACGCGTTCTTATGGGCTTCTTATCCCGGCGGCGGGCCTGCCAGGTCGATGGAGCCGAGCAGGGAGTCGCCGCCGTCCACGTTCAGCACCGAGCCGGTCATGAAGTCGTTGTCGATGGTGGCGAGCACGGCCTGCACGACATTGTCCGGCTCGCCGGGGCGGCCCACCGGCAGCGCCGCGCCGAGCTCAGCCCAGCGGGCGTCGGGCATGGCGCCGGGCTTGAGGACCGGCCCCGGCACGACGGCATTCACGCGGATCTGCGGCCCGAGCGACTTGGCAAGCACCTTCGTCAGCATGATCAGGCCCGCCTTGCTGACGCTGTGCGCCGGGAAGCGCGTCCACGGGAGCTGCCCGGCGACGTCGGCGATGTTGACGATGACTCCCCCGGTGCCCTGGGCGAGCATCAGGCGGGCGGCGTGCTGGCTGCACAGGAACGGTGCGCGCAGGTTGACCGCCATCACGTCGTCCCATGCCTCGACCGGCATGTCGAGGATGCCGCCTGTGACGAACGTCGAGGCGCTGTTGACCAGCACGTCGAGCCGGCCAAACTCGCGCCCCAGCGCGGCGAAGACCTGCTCGATGCTCGCCGGGCTGCCCAGATCGGCCTGCACCGCCGAGGCGCGCACGCTCAGCGCGCGCAGTGACTCGACCGTCTGTGCGGCGTCCGCCTCGCTCCGGTTGTAGTGGACGAGCACGTCCATGCCCCGCCGGGCCAGCCCCAGCGCGATGGCCCTGCCGACGCGCCGCGCGCCGCCGGTAACGAGTGCGACCTTGCCCTGCAGTTCCATCGGTTTCTTCCTTCTCGCTGATTTAGGAAATGTTTAGCCACCATTAGGGACTTTTTTAGCCTGCTGCTGGTATGGTAAATGACACTTAGGACACCCTGTCTTGTTTGTACTGGCCTGCTGGATGGCTGGCAAGAGGTAAATGGTAGTGTGATGGTAGCAGCGCGAGCAAATGTGTGGGTCTGCGCATGTGAGGATGGCGGCTGGGCCGTGAGGCAGGGCGAACACCGGCGGCTGGTTCGCAAACTCGGCACGCAGGTGGAGGCGCTGGCACTCGGGCAGCGCCTTGCGCGGCGCGAGGGCGCCGAGCTGATCGTCGAGGGGCACGGCGGTGTCATGCGGCTCAACGGGAACGCCGGCACCCACGAATCCCACCGTGTGGCGTAGTCGCCCGCGGCGTCACAGGCGAGGTGCGCGGCTGTGCAAGCCCTGGCAGCCGCGCTTTTTTGATCGGCCGGCGGGGTCTTTAGCAACCGCCTCCACACACAGGAGAATACCTTAATGGACGGCTATAGTTTCGATCTCCAGCGGATCTTTCTGGGGGATCTGCCGCTGCTGTTCTTTGCGGAGATACTCCTGCGTACTGCCATCCTCTACACGTGGACACTGATCATGATCCGGTTCACCGGGAAGCGCAGCCTTAGCGAGCTCACAGCGCTGGAGCTGCTGCTCATCATCGGGCTTGGCTCCGCGGTGGGCGACCCGATGTTCTACCCGGACGTGCCTGTGCTGCATGGCATGGCGGTCATCACGGTGGTAGTGCTGCTGCACTCACTGACCGTCATGCTGTCTAACCGGTCGGAGAGGCTGGAGGACTTCGTAATCGGCAGGCCCTCGCGTCTGGTCGTGGACGGCGTTATCGACCTCGAAGGACTGCACGGAGCCCAATTGTCCCGACAGGAGCTGTTCATGGAACTGCGGCAGAGAGAGATTGTGCACCTCGGGCAGCTTGAGCGAGTCTACGTCGAGCCGGACGGAAAATTCAGCATCTACCGCCTGGGTGAAGGGCGGGTGCGGCCCGGCATGCCCATTGTCCCACCCGAAAAGATCGAGCCAAGCGCTGTATACGAGGTTGACGGGCGCGTGCCTCACGAAGCGGCCTACACCTGCCAGAACTGCGCGCGTCCCGAGCTCTATCATACCGGCGACACGTTCCACGCCTGCCCGCGCTGCCATCACAGGGCGTGGGTGCTGGCTTCGCGCAGCGGCGTGCTCGACGACAGACTGCACTGACCCGGCATACGGCGTATGTAAAACAGACCCGTGACTGCACACCGGGCCGCCGGTGCGGTATCCTCAAGGCGCGGCAGCACAGGAGCGTTCCTCAACCGGTGGGCAGGCGGGAGACACATGGCAACTGAAACCATCACCCTGGCGGACTACGAACTCACGCTGGATACGGAGACAGGCCGCCTGGCTGGCCTGCGGATGCAGGGCGGCCCGCAGGCGCTCGGGCATGGGGAGCCGGTCTCATTCCCCGGCGCGGCCCTCGCATACGAGCCAATCGCCGGCACACCGCGCTACCACAGCCACCACGCGGAGGGGCGCAGCCTGTCCGTCGCGGTGACGCTCGGGCCGCTGCTCATCCACGAGCACTTCGAGGCAACCTCGGGGCTGATCGAGCGGCGCGTCACCGTGGAGAACGCGTCGAACGCCGAGCAGCAGCTTACCGGGGTGCGGCTTGCGCTCACCGGCGTATCCTTCGACGACCCGGAGGACTGCCTGTTCGAGGCGCCGGGCAACGTGGTTCGGCCCCGGCTGCCGCTGCGCATCGCGGCACGCCAGCCGCTCACCGGAGGGCGCGACCGCCCCGGCTACGACTTCGAGTTTGCGCCCGGCAAAGAACATCGCTGGGGCAGGGCGTTTGGCGATGCGCCGGACGTGGGGCCGGGGCTGCTCGTCGTGCGCAACCCCGAGGCAGGCTGGAACCTGCTGACGTGGTACGTCAGCGACGTGGAGGCGGGGCGGCCCTGGGTCAGCGGGGACGGCACGCACGCGGCACTGGGCTTCGACGTGCAGATGGCGGGCTGGCTGGCCCCAGGCGCGGCGCTCACGGGTGGCACGCAGTACATCTTCCTGTTCAACGGCTCTTACGAGGAAGCGCTCCACGCGTATCGCGCCTACTACCACCACACCGGCCTGCTGCCCGCGCTCTACCCTGACCTCGACCGGGCGGTGGACTGGTCTGGTGTCTACGAGGTGCATCCCGGCCAGTTCGGCGGTTTCGAGGGGTTGCGCCATGCGCTGCCGCGCCTGCGCGAGCTGGGCCTCGACACCGTCTACCTGCTGCCGGTGTACGCGCACCGCAACAAGCGCGGCCTGCCCTGGGACGAGAACTGGGAGGCCAGCGGCAGCCCGTACGCTATTCACGACTTTCGCCGCCTGGAGCCCGCGCTGGGCAGCGACGACGACTTCCGGGCGATGATCGACGAGGCGCACCGGCTCGGCATGCGGGTGCTGCTCGACCTCGTCATGCAGGGCTCGTCGCTGGAGTCGCGCTACGTCGAGGAGCACCCCGAGTGGTACGCCCGCGGCGAGAACGGCGAGATGGTGCACTCGCACGGCTGGAACGACACCTGGTCGTTCGACTGGGCCAACCCCGATTACCAGGCCTTCGTGATCGACTACGCGCTGGATTACGTGCGCCGCTTCGACCTCGACGGGTTCCGCGTCGATGCGCCGCACGGCAAGGAGCCGAACTGGGCCCGCGACCTGCCATACCACGCCAGCCGGACGAACCTCGGCGCGACGGAGGCGTTGGAGACGCTGCGCCAGCGTCTGCTGGAGGTCAAACCGTCGGCGGCCATGTACTGCGAGCTGTTCGGGCCGCTGTGGGTGCGTTCGCATGACATCTCCAACGATTACCACGTCTGGGCGATGGCGCTCCAGCTTGTCGAGCGCCGCCTGACGCCGCGCGAGTTCGGGGAGTACCTGCGCGACTACTGGGCCATCATGCCGCAGTCCGCCGGGGGCCTGCCGACGCCGCGCATCTGCTTTACCGAGACGCACGATACGCGAAGCTGGCCTGCCTACGGGCTGCGCGGCAGCCTGTTCGAGCAGGCCCTGCTCGGCATCCTGGTTATGAGCGGCTTCGTGCCGATGATCTGGTCCGGGCAGGAGTGCGTGCAGGCGGATTTCATCCGCGGGCTTCTGCTGGCCCGGCAGGACAGCCGGGCGCTGCGGCGCGGCGATGTCCTGTTTAACGCGGTGGAGGTTGACGACCTGAACCACTACCGGCGCTCGCAGGGGGAGCCGACCTCCGAGCAGGTTTTTACTGTGCTGCGACGCCTGGACGACGAGGTCATCTTCGGGCTGGCGAGCCTGTTCCCCGAAAAGGCGACCTTCCGCTTCAAGCTGCCGGTGGACGAGCTGCCGCTCGCGCCGGACCAGCACTACCGGCTGCGAAACCTGATCACGCGCGGTATCTGGAACGAGTTCGGGCGTTCGGAGTGGACGCTCGACGCGATGCGGGAGGGCTTCAAGCTCTCGCCCAACATGTACGAGCCGCTCATCTTCCGGCTGGAGCCGCTGGGCGGGTAAAAACCCCATAGCGGGCTCCCGGCACGGCCTGTATACTGGTCGAAAATCCGGGATCGTCCATGTCGCTAACACTCAACCCAGCAAAATGCATACCGGGCCAGCGATGCTGCCAGCCGTCCGCGGTGGCAACCTGCGACGGCGACCGGGCTGCTGCTGCCTGCTGCCCAATTCGCCCTCGCGATCTCAAGCTGGGTGCTGGAGCACCTGCCCGACCCCGAGACCTGCTACCGCGAGGTGGCACGTATCCTGACGCCGGGAGCCGCCGGCCCTGCCACCCTAAAGGCGAGGCTGGCCCGCGTTCTGCCGGCTGCGGTGACCAGGCACCCCGCCGGCGTTTGCGTAAGGCGGTAGGGTGGGACGGTGGAGAGTCGCACCTGCTGCGCTCTGTTATACAATTAGGGATATGAATGATTGTGTTTGCGCCGCCGTTTCACAAGCTCGGATGGGTTGAGGGGCCATGCTGCCGCAGCTCAAGAAGCTCCTGACTCCACGAGCCCACTCTGAGGAAGACGTGGCGCTCACGACGGCGCAGCTGACCATCATGGTGGCGGGGCTCGGCGGCGGCACTCTGCTGGTTGGCGCGCTGCTCGTCCTGTTTGACGCTACCCCGACTGTCGCCGCGCGGCAGCTCACAATCGGCCTCACGGTTTTTGCCACGCTATCCGCGGTGGCGCTGCTGTTGTTAACCCGGGCCGGAAACACCAGGCTGGCCAGCAGCCTGCTGCTCGTGGTGCTGTGGCTCGGCGTTACCGTGGCAGCGTACGAGCTCGGCGGCTTGGAAGTCATCGCGACGGCGGGCTACTTCCTGCTGATTACCAGCGCGGCAATGCTGTTCGGCGTGCGCGAAACGATCGCGGCGGCGGTGGCGAGCGTGGCTGCGCTTGCGTTCCTGGCGCTCATCGCGAGCCGCTCGCCCGAAAATACCCTCAGCGCCTCGACGCTGGGCTTCCGCTTCGCGGTGATGAGCACGTTCATCGTGTTGATCACGCAGATGCTTGTTCTGCTAGTGGGCGGCCTGCGAACCGCTGCCCGTACCGCCCAGCAGGAGCTCGTCGAGCGGCGGCGCGCGGAGCAGGCTGAACGCGAGCAGCGCGAGCTGGCCGAGGCACTGCGCGATACCGCCGCAGCCCTCAGCGGTACGTTGAAGCTCGACGAAGTGCTGGAGCGTGTCCTCGACAATCTGGAGCGGGTGGCGCCCTACAGCGGCGCGACGGTCCTGATGCTGCAGAACCAGACGGCGCGCATCGCGGGCGCTCGCGGCTACTCGGACGAGGCGATGGAGGGCCTCGCCACCTACGAGTTCTCCCTCGAACAGCTGGCCAACCTGAGGCACATGGCGGAGTCGCATCGCCCGATAGTCATTCACGACACGGCAGCGGACCCCGACTGGATACAGCTTCCGCATACGGCCTGGATTCGCTCATTTGCCGGCGCGCCGATCATCGTCGAGAATACCGTGATGGGCTTCATCGACGTGGTCAGCGATGAGCCCGTGTACTCGCAGGTCCATGCCGAGCGCCTGCAGGTCTTCGCGAACCAGGCGGCGATTGCGATCCAGAACGCCCGGCTCTACGAGGAGCTTGAGAACTACAGCACCATCCTGGCGCAGGCCGTAAAGGAGGCCACAACCGAGCTCGCCCAGGCGATGGAGCGCATGGAGGCGGTCGTCCAGAACAGCCCTGATGCCATCCTGCTCTATGACGCGGAGACGCGCATCGAGACGGCGAACCCCGCCTTCTTTGCGACGTTCGGCTACACTCGCTCCGAGCTCGGGGACCTGTCTCCGGGGATGCTGGCCCGCACGGAGGACGCCGTTCAGTTCGCAACGGCCCTGCGGACCACGCTGGCGGAGGATAAGCCGGGCCGCGTCGAGTTCACGGCGCGGCGCAAAGATCGCACGACGTTCGACGCCGACGCGGTCATCGCGCCCATCCCCGGGCCTGATGGTCCGCGCGGCGCGGTGTGCAGCGTGCGCGACATCAGCGTGCTGAAGAACGTCGAGCGCATGAAGGACTCGTTCATCTCGACCGCCGCGCACGAGCTGCGCACGCCGCTGACGTCCATCCTGGGCTTCAGCGAGATCCTGCTGTACCGGTCGCTGACGGACGCGCGCCGCGAGCACTACCTGCTGACCATCTACCGGCAGGCGGCCCACCTCGCACAGATCATCGACGAGATGCTGGACATCTCACGGTTGGAGGCGGGGCGCGGGCTGCAGCTCAGGCAGGAACCGGTCGATCTGGTTGAGCTGATTGAGGATGCGATCCAGTCGTTCCAGGGGACAATGCCCAGGCACCCGATCACGTTCACGCCGGAGCCCGACCTGCCATCGGTGCCCGGCGATCCTTTCCGCCTGTCGCAGGTGGTCCGCAACCTCATCTCAAACGCCATCAAGTATTCGCCCGAGGGCGGCCCGGTGGCGATCAAAGCGCGCCATGCCGGGGCACGGGTGGAGATCAGCGTGCGCGACCGCGGTGTTGGCATTCCGCCGGAGCAGCAGCCGCACGTCTACGAGAAGTTCTACCGCATCGAGGCACCGAACACGGCGATCCCCGGTACCGGGCTGGGGTTGTCGATTGCCCGGCTGATCACCGAGGCGCATGGGGGAACGATTCAACTGGAGAGCCAGGTCGGGGTAGGCAGCACATTCACGGTGTCCCTCCCCACCAGCAGGCACGAGGTCCCCGCCGGTGAGGAGGATGTGGAGGCTGGTGCTTAGTCTTCTCCGGTAAGGTTCTTCCTGGGCCGCCAGTACCCGGTTTTCTCGTCCTGCTCGTACTTTCCCTTCACGATGTCTATGGCGCTGCGGTGTACGCGCGGGATCAGGTTCTGCTCTGCGGCTTCCGCAGTGTCCTGCTCGCGCCAGAAACGCTGGTACTCGTTGAGATACAGCTCCTGCGCCTCACGCGGCATCGTGTTCTTGATCTCATCGGGCAGATCGTCGATCGATTCGTACATCGGCATCACATTGTCCCCTCTCTACCGTCGTCCAGAGCTCGCACAGGGCGGGCTAGCCGCCATCATCCGCTTCTTCCGTCGCCTCGCCGGTTGCTTCCTGTGACGGTTCAACCGGCTCGACGCTGTCAAACTGCTCCTGGGCGAACGCCATCATCTCCTGCTGCTGTTCCTCGGTCGCCTGCTCGGCCTGGGGGTTGCGCCCGACGAGCAGCATCTGGAGCGTCATCGCGTCGGCTTCGGCGTCGTCGGTTTGCTCCACCATCGTCTGCGGGAAGGTGTCGAGCCACTCATAGAGCAGCGCCAGCTCATCCGTCGTGAGGCGGCCTTGGCCGGTAGGCTCAATGGTCTCGCCGCCGCAGGTGTACGAACGCACCTGCCCGGTGGAGTAGATCAGCAGGTCATCGCAGAAGCCCGCAACGCCGCCCTCGCGCCGCCACAGCATCGCCAGCCCCAGCTCGACGGACTGCCGCCCCGTCGATGCCTCGACGGCAGTCAGCCGTGCCCACTCGGCTATCTGTCGCCGCTCGGTTTCAGTGGCCTCGGTGCTGCCCTGGCCCTGGAAGGAGAGCACGCCCGCGGCGGTCTCGGCTTCAAAAGGCGCGTAGGTTGCGACGAACTCTTCGATCTCGGCCGCCCGCTGCTCGGTCGGAAAGCCAGCCTTGAGCGCGGCCCCCTCGCACAGCCCGTAGATCACACCTTCCGCGCCGAGCGTCGCCTGCTGGCACGGGATGTCGACCGAAGTCCAGGTCATCGCCGGGTTGTCGATGGAGACGGGTGGGGCGCTGCCGAGCGCGACCGACTGGCCGTAGCGGTCGGTGTGGATGCCGTATTCCTCACCATTCACTTCCAGCGTCACGCGGTAGCCGGGTGTCTTCGTCCCGTCACACAGCTCGGCCTCGATGTTGAGGCCCAGGCAGGTGTTCTCCCACTCGACCTGTTCCACGTCGACCACGCCGATCTCTCCCGGGGCCACTCTGACCTGGTTTGCCAGCACCTGCTGCGCAACCATCACGACGACCGCCTCTTCGTCGGCCTGGGTGGTTGGCGCGGCGGTTGCTCCGAAGTCGGGCTCGCCCAGCGATACGGCGGGCTCGGTTGCCTCTTCATCCGGCGTCGGATCACCGGTTTCCGGGGCGCTGTCTGGCTCCGGCGAAACCGGCTCGCCGGTGGGGTCCCCACCGGACGTACAGGCCACAGCCAGCAGACCGGCCAGCATCGCCAGGAGAATGAACTGCAGGGCTCGTTTGCCCTTCATAGCGGATACTCCAATCTGGTTATCAGCAAAGTTATCTCCTAACGATAACAGAATGCGCCGTGATTGCACATGTGCTGGACGGCGCGGGCGGGAGAGTCGGGTGGCAAAAACACGTCAGCCGCCCCAACAGAGGCGGCTGAACGGCCCATAGATTCGCGCGTGTTTCCGGCGAAGCTGGCAGCGGTCTAGTCGAAGGCGTCCTTGACGTTCTCCCAGCCGCGGCGTACGGCGTCCCTGATGTCTTCCCAGGCGCCCTGCTCGCCGCGAGTCTCCCAATCGCGCCGGACATCATTCTCCATGCGAGCCCACTCCTTGCCGCGATAGTTCTCGTCGCCGGCAAGCTCGTAGCCATAGCGGTAGGCGGGCTCATAGTAGTCGTAGTCGCGCCCCGTCGTGCCGTAACGCTCCCTGTAGTCACTCTCGAAATCGAACTCGTCGAACCGTCTCCTCGAAGCCATTTCCAATCCCTTTCTTCTTCATTCATTCACCAGTAAACCGACTCAGCACTCTGATTCTAATCGACAGATGGCAAAAAAATCCTAAACAGCCCATAAAGAAAATCTATCGTGCAGGTAAACAGCGGGCCTTAGCCACAGCCTGTACCATCTTTCACAAAGTTTTTTCGCTATTTTTTAGCGGCCCGATAGGACTTTTTTAGACACTCGCGTCTAGACTAATGGGCACAGGCAAGAAACAGCGCGCCGCAACACGCTGCGCGATAACGAAAGAAGTAGAGTGCGAGCACATCGCACACCTGGCAAGCGAAAACGGAATGGTAGTGTGCCATGACACGTGGAATTCTGATACTGGCAGCAGTTGGGATCGTTGGAGCGATGGTTCTTCTGGCGCTCGGCGTGATCGGCGCGGCGCTGGCTGTGTTCATCAAGCTCACCCTGTTCTTCACGGTAGCAGCTGGCCTGCTGTTTACGGTCCGCAGCAAGATCGAGCGCGACCGCCTGACCATTGGTTAGTTATGCAGCAAGCGTGTGTGGCTGGAGCAAGATGCACTTGAAATACCCTGATTTCCGAGCGTCTGCAGATATCTGCAGGCGCTCGTTGCTGCGAGAAGATAGACACCGGCGCCCGTAATCTGCATACTCGAAGCATAACCCTCATCGAACAGGAGGAATCCAATTGGAACGCACAATCCCCGGGATGCGGCACGTCGTTGACTGGCGTGCTGCTGTGTTGGCTGGCTTGCTCGGCGGGTTAGTTTTTCTCATCACCAACATGGTGCTCACAGGCATCGTGCTGGGCACGCCCTGGGTCGTGACGCAGATCGCCGCGTCACCCATCCTGGGTGCTGACGCGCTGCCGCCCCCCAACGACTTCGAGGCGACGACATTCATCGTCGGCCTGCTGGTGACTCTGGTCGGGTCAGTGATCTTCGGCCTGCTGCTGGCGCTCATTCTGCACCGGTGGGGGCTGGTGGTCGGGCTGATCGGCGGGGCGCTGCTGGGGTTGGTGCTGTACGGCATCAACTTCTACACTGCCTCGCTGCTGATCCCCTGGTTCTTCCTGATGCGGAGCTGGATGATGCTGGTCAGCCACATCCTGTATGGTGCGGCCGTCGGCGTGATCTACGAGGCGATTGAAGAAGACGTTTACGTGCCGGTCGAGGCCTGAGCGCGACCCGCTGCACTTTATTTGTTACCACTGCAACCATATGAGGAGGCTGCATGTACAGGCAGGTTCGCACCGTTCCGCTGAGCCGGCGCGTATCCCCGAGCCGCAACCGCCCGCGAGGGCGCGGGTTGGGGCTGCGGGTGCTGCTCGGCATCGGCATGGCGGTGATCTCAATCATCGGTTTTCTGAGCTCAAGAGAGTTCAACCCGGTTACGGGCGAAGATCAATACGTCCGGCTCACCAAGGAGCAGGAGATCGCGATGGGGCTCCAGACCGCGCCGGAGGTCGCAGCCGAGTTCGGCGGCTTGAGCCAGGACCAGCAGGCCCAGCAGGTGGTGGACGAAGTGGGCGAGTACCTCGTCGCGAACAGCATTGCGGCGGACTCGGGGTACCCGTTTGAGTTCAGCGTGCTGGCCGACGACCAGACGGTGAACGCCTTCGCGCTGCCCGGCGGGCCGGTCTTCATCACCGAGGCGCTGCTCTCGCGGCTGGAGTCGGAAGGCCAGCTCGCAGGGGTCCTGGGCCACGAGATCGGGCACGTGCTGGCCCGCCACTCCGCCGAGCGCATTGCGCAGATGGAGCTCCAGCAGGGGCTGACGGGCGCGCTCGTCATCGCCACTTACGACCCCGAGAACCCGTCCAGCCAGCAGGCGGCGATGATGGCGGCGCTCGTCGGGCAGTTCATCACGATGCGGTACGGACGCGAAGACGAGCTCCAGTCGGACCGCCTTGGCGTGCGCATCCTCGCCGAGACGGGCTACGACCCGCGCGCGCTGATCCGCGTGATGGAGATTCTTGAGGAGGCGTCGGGCGGGTCTTCGATGCCGGAGTTCGCGAGCACGCACCCGAACCCCGGCAATCGCATCCGGGAGATTGAAGCGGCGATACAGGAGCAATTCCCCAATGGGGTGCCGGAAGGGCTGACGCCTTAGCTAACCTAACTGCGTGGTCTGTACGACCGTAGAGCCGCTCGATACAGTGGAGTCAGCGTGTCACGGGGGCACGATCTGACTCCACTGGCGTCTGGAGCGTGTTACGCACCCTGGCAGATTCGGCCCTTCACAGCGCTGAATGGGAAGGGGGACATATGAGCAAGGTTGTTGCCGAACAGTCGATGTCATTGGACGGGTTCATCACCGGGCCGAACGTGCGTGCCGGTAACGGGATGGGCGACGGCGGAGACCGGCTTCACGACTGGATGTTCGACGCGAAGACGGAGACCGACGCCAGGATCGTGGACGAAATCTACGCTTCGACCGGGGCGGTCATCATCGGGAAGCGGATGTTTGACGTCGGATTCGAGCCCTGGGGCGACCCTCCGCCGTTCGGGATGCCTGTGTTCGTCGTGACTCATGAAGGGCGAGAGACCCTGCCCATGCAGGGAGGCACGACGTACACCTTCGTGACGGGCGGAATCGAGGCCGCACTCGAACAGGCTCGTGCCAGCGCCGGTGGCAAGAACGTCGGCATCTGGGGCGGCGCGAACATCGTCAGGCAGTACCTTAGCGCCGGCTTGCTGGACGCGATGCATCTCCACCTCGTCCCCATATTGCTCGGCGGCGGCACACGGCTTTTCGAGGATCACGAGCCCCTGGGGGTCGAACTGAGGAAGGTTAGCTCAATCGATACACAGGGCGCCACCCACCTCTGGCTGGAGGTGGTGAAGCAGCGCACGTGATCGACTGCTTCTCACCTGCCTGGAGCGTGTCGTGAACCTGTAACTGCTCGTTGCGCCCCTGGTCGCCTCTTACCGCACCGGCAGGCGCATCGAGAAGACCGTGCCGTGCCCGGCGCGGCTGCGCAGCGTCACCCTGCCGCCGTGCCGCTCGGTGATCGTCTTGACCAGCGCCAGGCCGAGCCCGCTGCCCGGTACGCTGCGGGCGCTGTACCCGCGCGAGAGCTCCTCCCAGACGTGCGGCAGCTCCCCCTCGGGGATGCCCGGCCCGGTGTCCGCGACCTCCACGACGACCGTCGCGCCGTCCTCGAAGGCCCGCACCTCGATGGTGTTGCCCGGCAGCGTATACTTGATCGCGTTGTCGAGCAGGTTGTGGATCGCCAGGAAGAGCAGGTCCCAGTCCCCGTAGATGGTGGGCAGCGGCCAGGGGGCGTGCGGCACCGTCAGCGTGATCTCGCGGGCGGCAGCCTCGGGGCGCTCCTGCGCCAGCGCGAAGACCTCTTCCAGCAGGCTGCCCAGATCGACGGGCATGCGCTCGACGTCGTGCGCTTCAAGCTCCGCCAGCTTGCGGAGATCGGCCAGTAGATGGCTGAGGCGCAGCACCTGCGCCTCGATACTGGCGAGCGACCCCGCCCCTGCCAGCGACGGATCTGCCCCCGAGAGGTTCACCAGACCGGCGCGGATGGCCGTCAGCGGGTTCTTGACCTCGTGATCCAGCCGCTGCAGGAAGCGGCGGCGCTCCTCTGCGGCGTCCTGCAGCGCTGCCGCCAGCCGTGCGTCACATGCCTGCTGGTCGAGCCACCACAGTACCGTGTGCGCCGCGAGCGCCAGCGACAGGCCGAAGCCTGCGAGCAGCAGCAGCTCCGCGAGCGCGCCCGAGAGGTAGAGTGTGGGGTTGGGCAGCCCGGCGAGCGTGATCAGCACATAAGCGAGCAGGCTGAGCAGGCCGGGAGCGGCCGCGATGGCAGCCCGGCGGGTCATGCGGCTGCCTCTACCGCTGCAATGAAGCGGTAGCCCTGCCCGGTCACGGTTTCAATATAGGCCGAGTCGGCGGCGTCGTCGCCGAGCGCCCGGCGCAGCTCCGCGATGCGGGTGTCCACCGTGCGGGTGCCGGTCGGGTAGTCCCAGCCCCACACCGAGTCCAGCAGGCGGTCGCGCGTGATCAGCTCGTCGGGGTGGGTCATCAGGTACTCCAGCAGGGCGACGGCCTTCGGTGTGAGCATCAGCTCGACGCCGTCCACGAAGGCGCGGCGGCTGGCCCGGTCGAGCACCAGCCGGCCGGCGCGCAGGCGCTGTGCGGCGGACAGCGGCGGGGTGCCGGGCCGGGCGCGGCGCAGAATCGCGCGGATGCGGGCTACCAGCTCGTAGGGGTCGAACGGCTTGTTGAGGTAGTCGTCGGCGCCTTCTTCAATCGCCATCGCCCGCTCGGTGGCGCCGCCGACCTGGGTAAGCAGAATGACAGGCGTCCAGTTCTCCGCCTCGCGCAGACGGCGCAGCACCTCGCGCCCGTTCATCTGCGGCATCAGCACGTCGAGCACGATGAGGTCGGGCCGGAAGACGGCGATCTGCGCCAGTGCGCTGACGCCGTCCGCCGCGACAGCCACTTCGAAGCCTGCGCGCTCCAGGAACGGAGAGAGGTTGGCGGTGATAGCCGCCTCGTCATCCACCAGGATGACCCTGGGTCTGGCGTCCATGGGGTGTGTACTCGCTTTCGGTGAGGATACAGCCTGACGGCTGCCCCTAGTTTACAGCAATTCGAGCGTGTGACGAACCACAGCGGCGAGGGAACCTGAGCGCGGCACTGTGCGTCTATGTAGGTGAAGAGCCCTCACCCCGTCTCAGACGGTGGCATCCTGCGGATGCTTCACCGCCTTCGACTCGCCCCTCTCCCACCGGGAGAGGGGCAGGCCTCGCGTGACGCAGTCGCGGCGGGGGCGGGGTGAGGGAGGTCGCCAGTTATCGCGCGGTTTGTTACCGGGTGGTAACATGCTGTCACAGGATTGACAACCCCCGGACACATCTCCGCACCAGAGGCGTGATAGGATAGGGTCGGAAGGCTTCCGTAGCAGCCTCCGGAGCAGGATGCGAGCACATGAGGCGAATTCTCAGGTTTCTTCCCGCGCTGATGATCGTCGCGATACCGGTGATTGCCTGCGGCGTGACCGCCGACCGGCTGCTGCCGCGTATCGACGCGGTGCTGGCTTCAGACGATGGGACGGCCGGCGTGGAAACCGCGCAGCCGGTCGATCCTGCTATTCATGCCTTCTACGTTGAACCGAGACGGGGTATCGCGGTGGGCGACAGCCTCACGGCGACATGGGAGAGTGCCGGCGGGCCGGTCGAGTTGTGCCTGGTGCAGCTCCTGCCCGCCGGCGGCTCCGAGCGGTGCTTCGACGGCCTGGCCGGGACCGGCTCGCTGGGCATTCGCGTGGACGAGAAGCTGGGCGGGCCGCTCGCGGTGCGTCTAGAGGTCGCGCCGGGGCAGCCAAACGCCGTCGCGGAGGCGGTCGAGATCGGCTACCAGTGCGACCACAGCTGGTTCACGGAGCCAGAGGTGGTCCACTGCCCGGAGACCGCGGTCTATATCACCCCCGCCGCTGCCCAACCCTACGAGCACGGCTGGCTGATCTGGGTGGACGAGCCGGGGCGCTACATCGCGCTGACGGACTCGCCCGTGTCGGAGGGCGGGGTGGAGAAGCGCTATCTCTCGGCGTGGGACCCGCTCATCCCCACGCGCGACACCGCCGAGAGCGTGACCCCGCCCGAGGGGCTGTATGCGCCGGTGAGCGGCTTCGGGCAGATCTGGCGCGGGGATGCCAGCGGCGCGGACGGCTACCGGGACCTGCTCGGCTGGGCGACTGCGCCCGAGTTCGGATATACGGCGCGCTACCAGTGCGACCGCTCCGAGACGCCCTGGCAGTACTGCTATGTGACTCACCCCGAGGGCTGGGTTGTGGTGCTGCACCCGAATGGGTACTGGTACCCTGCAGACACGCTGCGCGGGGAGAGCTA
>CAZDLX010000015.1:0-5208 GCA_964506005.1 uncultured Anaerolineae bacterium
CCAGCGGGCTGCGAGTCGGGCTGCTGCTGAACTTCGGCGAGGCCCGGTTGCGCCACCAGCGCATCATCCTGTAATCATTAATTCTGTGAAATCTGTGATATCTGTGGACTCTGACCTCCGATGAACTTCCTGGCTCCGGGCTTTCTGGCCCTCGCGGCGATTGCCGTGCCGATCATCCTGCTGTACATGCTGCGCCTGCGCCGCCGCGAGGTGACGGTCAGCAGCAACATGCTGTGGCAGCGGCTGATGCAGGACCGCGAGGCCAACGCGCCGTGGCAGCGGCTGCGCCGTAATTTGCTGCTGTTCCTGCAGCTTCTGATCCTGGCGGCGCTGGTCTTCGCGCTGGCCCGGCCGTATCTGCCGGTGCCGAGCGTGGCGTCCGGCAGTGTGGCGCTGCTGCTCGACGCCTCGGCGAGCATGAACAGCATCGACATGCCCGGCGGGGCGTCGCGCTTTGAGGCGGCGCAGGAGCAGGCGCGGGCGCTCGTCGCCGACCTCGCGGGGGGCGAGGTCATGACGGTGATCGCCGCCGGGCCGACGCCGCAGGTGCTGACCCCGCCAACCGCCGACCGCGCCGTGCTGCGCGACGCGATTAACCGGGCCGAGCCGACCCGCGCCCCGGCGGACTGGCCCGCCGCGTTGACCGTTGCCGCCGCCAGCGTCGCCGGGCGGGAGGATGCGACCATCGTCGTCGTCTCTGACGGCGGCCTGCCTGCCGACCTGCCGCCGCTGCCTGCCGAGGTGCGCTACGTGCCCGTCGGGAGCGCCGCCGACAACCTCGCCATCTCCGCGCTGGCCGTGCGCCCGCTGGACGGCGAGCCGCAGCTCTTCGCCTCTATCGACAACTACGGCCCGGCGGACGCAGAGGTGATCCTCAGCCTGGAGGTCGATGGGGAGCTGGCCACCGCCGAGCGGCTGACCGTGCCCGCAGGCGGCACGGCGACGCACACGATAGACGACCTGCCCGCCGAGCCGCACGCCATCCGCGCGCAGCTCACCCTGCCCGCGGGCGGCGAGGGCACCGATTATCTCGCCGCGGACGACACCGCGTATGCGGTCTACGCGCTGCCGGTCGGCGGGCGCGTGCTGCTCGTCAGCGAGGGCAACCTGTTTCTGGAGCAGGTGCTAACGGCGCTGCCGGCGGTTGAGGCGTTCCGTGCCGAGCCGGGCGCGCTGCCGGAGGGCCAGTTTGACCTCGTCATCTTCGACGGCTGGCTGCCCGCCGAGCTGCCCGCCACCAACCTGCTGATTGTGGATCCGCCGCAGAGCACGGACATCTTCACGGTGGGCGAGACGTTCTCGGACACGCGGCTGCTGCGCCAGGCCGACGACCCTATCCTGGCCTTTGTGGACTTCGGCGGAGTAGCGATACGGGAAGCTGCAGCAGTGCAGACGCCGGGCTGGGGCCGCGCGCTCGTCGAGGCGCGCGGCGGGCCGCTGTTACTGGCCGGCACGACAGGCGGGCGGCGCGTCGCCGTGCTGACGTTCGACCTGCACGAGTCCGATCTGCCGCTGCAGGTGGCGTTCCCGATCCTGATGGCGAACCTGCTGGAGTGGTACGAGCCGGGCCTGCCGTTCGAGGCGGCGGGCACGCTGCGGCCCGGCGAGCCCGTCATCATCCGCCCACAGGCGACCACCGACGCCTACGCCGTCACCGCGCCGGATGGCGCGCGGCAGGTCTTCGCCGTGGAGACGGAGTCGCCGGCGTTCACCCGCACCACGCAGCCCGGCGTGTACACCGTCGAGCTGCTCTCCGGTGGCGAGGCGACGGTCAGCGGGCAGTTCGCCGTCAACCTGTTCTCGCCCGCCGAGAGCGACATTACCCCGGCGAGCGCCATCACCGTCGGCGAAACGGCGGTCGGGGCGGCGGGGCAGGGGGATGAGATGGGCCAGTACGAGCTGTGGCCCTGGCTGGCCGTGCTGGCGCTGGCCGTGCTGCTCGTCGAGTGGTGGGTGTACCACCGGGGCGCGGCCCTGCGCCGCCGCGAGCTTGAAGACCGCGCCGCCCCGCGCCGCCGCCTGCTGTACTTCGGACGCCGCCAGTAGGGGAGCGCGTAATGCCTCCTGAGAGGGCCATTCGCCTGCGGGCCAGCGCCGCCATCGTGCGCGATGGGCACATCCTGCTCGTCGAGTACGAGGACGAGCAGCTTGCGCATCACTACAATCTGCCGGGCGGCGGGGTCGAGCCGGGCGAGCCGGTTCGCGACGCAGTGCGGCGCGAGGTCCGGGAGGAGACAACGGCGGTGGTGGAGGTCGGCCCGCTGCTGCTGGTTTGGGAGTTCCGCTCCGAGCAGGATGAGCAGGCCCCGCCTGACTTGCACGTCGTGGACCTCGTGTTCCGGTGCGCGCTCGCCGAGGGTTCCGAGCCCCGCTTCCCGCCCACGCCTGACCTGTGGCAGACGGGGGTACGCTGGGTTCCGCTGGGGGAGCTACTGCGCGTGCCGCTGCTGCCGCGCATCTCCGGGCGGCTCATCGCCGCGCTGGAAGAGCCGCCAGTTGACCGGTTTGTGGCCGACACCGCGGTACATGCACCATAATGAGCGCGATTAAGCATGAGCCCGGCACGTACCGGGTCCCTGAGCCACGGATGTTGAACGCATGATCTTCACTAACCCGCTCGCCCTGCTCGCTCTGCTGGCCCTGCCGCTGATACTGTGGCTGGGCTGGCCGCGCGGTGCGTGGGGGCGGGGGCGCAAGATCGCGGCGCTGGTGCTGAGGACGCTCATCGTGCTGGCGCTGGTGCTTGGGCTGGCCGGGCTGCAGCTCGTGCAGGCGGCAGACCGGCTGGCGGTGGTGTTCCTGATCGATGCCTCCGACTCCATGCCGCCGGAGGGCGTCGAGGCGGCCCGGCAGTATGCGCAGGACGCGATCCGCGCCATGCGCCCCACCGATGAGGCGGCGGTCGTCGTGTTCGGTACGGACGCGCTCGTCGAGCGGCCCATGTCCCCCGCGCGCGAGCTCGGCCCGCTCGAGTCGGAGGTGCTGCCGCTGCACACCGATCTCGCCGAGGCGATCCGGCTGGCGATGGCGCTGTACCCGCCCGGCGCGGCGCGGCGCATGGTGATCCTCTCGGACGGGCTGGCGAACGTCGGCGACGCGGAGGAGGCGGCCCGGCTGGCCGCAGCAGCGGGCATCCAGATCGTCGCGGTGCCCTATGCGGCGACGCTCGGGCCGGAGGTGCTCGTCACCGACGTGGACATGCCCACCCGCCTGAACGAGAACCAGCAGTTCGACCTGACCGTCGTCGTTGAGTCCAGCGCGGAGACGGAGGCACTGCTGCGTATCATCGGCGGCACGGAGGTGGTTGCCGAGCAGGGCATCCGCCTTGTTGAAGGCACGAACCGCTACGCCTTCACGCTGACAGCCCCCGAGCCGGGGCTCAACACCTTCCGCGTGCAGATCGTCCCGACCGAGGACGACATTTTCTACCAGAATAACGAGCTCTCCGCCTTCACGCAGGTCGTCGGACCGCCGCGCGTGCTGGTTGTCGCCGACGACCCCGCCGAGTCGGCTAACATCGAGGATGCGCTGCTCTCGCAGGGGCTGCTCGTGGACCGGGTGAGCGGCGCGGGGCTGCCCGCCGACCTCGCCACGCTCTCGGCCTACCAGAGCATCGTCCTGGTAAA
Source organism: uncultured Anaerolineae bacterium (assembly GCA_964506005.1). Lineage (GTDB taxonomy): Bacteria > Chloroflexota > Anaerolineae > Aggregatilineales > UBA3940 > UBA3940. Next base: position 3,627 of record CAZDLX010000015.1, read on the forward strand.
CGTGCCGGCCCGCAGCCTGGGCCCGCGCAAGATGGAGGTCATCCAGGCCTACGTGCGCGACCTCGGCGGCGGGCTAGTCACCTCGGGCGGGCCGAACAGCTACGGCCCCGGCGGCTACTTCCAGACCCCGCTGGAGGAGACGCTGCCCATCGACATGCAGCTCAAAGACCAGGAACGCCTGCCGCAGATGGCGGTCATCTACGTGATCGATACCTCCGGCTCGATGGCGGACTTCAGCCCCGGTGGCTTCGCGAAGATCGAACTGGCTAAAGAGGCCATTCTGCGCTCGCTGCAGCTGCTCGGGCCGCTGGATCACGTTGGCGTGGTGGCCTTCGATACGGAGGCGTCGTGGGTCGTGCCGCTCGGCCCGGCAGACGACCGCGCGCGTATCTCGGCGCTCGTCGCAGGGCTGCGCGCCAACGGCGGCACCGACATTTACGCCGGGCTGCTGGCCGTGAGCCGCGTCTACCCCAACGACCCGAGCCAGCTCCGGCACATCGTCCTGCTGACCGACGGCGGAGCGTCCGAGCAGGGCATCCCAGAGCTCGTCACGGAGATGTACGAGGAGCACGAGATCACCCTCTCGGTCATCGCCATCACGGGCGAGAACGAGCAGTACGGGCAGTGGATCGAGGATCTCCCCGAGCGGGCGGGTGGGCGCTTCCACCACGCCTTCAACGCCGACACCATCCCCGAGATCTTCACCGAGGAAACGATTATCGCCTCTCGCGCGTACATCATCGAGCACGAGTTCGCGCCCACGCAGACCGGCAGCAGCCCGATCCTGTCCGGCATCACGGCAGTGCCGCCGCTGTACGGCTACATCGGCTCCAGCATGAAGCCCGCCGCCCAGCAGATCCTTGCCACCGACGAGGGCGACCCGCTGCTGGCGGCGTGGCAGTACGGGCTCGGGCGCTCCGTTGCGTGGACCTCGGACGCGACAGGCCGCTGGGCGGGGAGCTGGGTGCCGTGGGAGGACTTCGCGCGGTTCTGGTCGCAGGCCGTGCGCTGGACGATCACTGAGGGCGCGAACCAGAATGTCGAGGTGCAGGTACAGCAGGACGGCGAGCGTGTCCGCGTGACGGTCGACGCGCTGGACGAGGCGGGCAACTACCTCAACGGCGTCGAGATGAGCGCCAGCGTCGTCGCGCCGGACCTCACGCCGACCGCGCTGGAGCTGCGGCAGGTCGCGCCGGGCCGCTACGAGGCCACCTTCGAGCCCGAGCACGAGGGCGCATACTTCGTGCGGGTGGCCGGCGCGGGCGAGGACGGTGAGGAGGCAGCCGTCGCGCAGACGTCGGGCTGGGTGCTGGCCTACTCGCCCGAGTACCGCTCGTTTGAGGGCGATCCCGACTACCTGGCGCACATCGCGAGGCTGGCTGGCGGCGGCGTGGTGGACGAGCCCGCCGAGGTCTTCGCCCACAACCTTCGCTCCGAGCGGGCATCCCAGCCGGTATGGCCCTGGCTGCTGCTCTTTGCAGCGGCTCTGCTGCCGTTCGATATCGCCGTGCGGCGGCTCGTGCTGACCCGCAGCGACCTGGCAAAGCTGGCGGCGTGGGCCGGCCTGCGCCGCCGCCCTGCC
>CAZDLX010000015.1:5222-10291 GCA_964506005.1 uncultured Anaerolineae bacterium
GAGCGCGGCACGTCACGCGTTGGCTCGCTGCTCGACGTCAAAGACCGGGCGGGCCGGGGGCAGCCCGCCGCACGAGCGCCGATCCAGTCGCCTTCGCCTGAGCCGGGCCCGGCTCAGGAAGCGCCGCCCCGTGCACCGAGCCGCCCGGCGCGGCCTGCCGAGCCCGCCGGTGAGGGCAGCACGGTGTCGAGCCTGCTGTCCAGCAAGCGGCGGCGGCGTGAAGGCGGTGAAGATCAGTAGTGCGTTGCCGCGACAGGTAACATTGCGGTTGCTGAGCCTGCGGGCGTGGGTGCCACACGCTCGCTGATGCTGGCCCACAAGACCGGGCCGGAGGAGATGCGGGGTAGACGATGGACGATCACATGAAGGCCAACCGCGACGTGTGGGATCAGTGGGCGGCGCACCATGCCCGCGAGGAGCTTGGCCTCTATCGCATCAAGGAGTTCAAATCAGGCGACTCATCGCTGCACGCGCTCGAGATCGAAGAGCTGGGGCCGGATGTGCCCGGCAAGTCGCTGCTGCACTTGCAGTGCCACTTCGGGCTCGACACGCTCTCGTGGCTGCGCCACGGCGCCTCCCACGTGACCGGCGTGGATTTCTCGCCGCGGGCGATTGCGCTCGCCCGCGCGCTCGCCGCCGAGGTCGGGCTCGCGGATTGCGCCAGCTTCATCGAGTCGAGCATTGGCGAGCTGCCTGATCACCTTTCAGGGCAGTTCGACGTGGTGTACACGTCCTATGGCGTGCTCTGCTGGCTGCCTGACCTCACACACTGGGGCCAGACCATTGCCCGGTTTCTCAAGCCCGGCGGTATCTTTTTCATCGCCGAGTACCATCCGTTCTCGTATATCCTGGACGACGAGGCTTCCTCGTTCCAGATACGCTATCCGTATTTCACCGCAGAGCCGCTGCAGGAGTGGCCCGTCCAGGGTTCCTATGCAGACCCGGATGCCGACATTACGGGGTTTACGTATGAGTGGATGCACACCCTCGGCGAGGTCGTCAGCGCCGTGGCGCAGGCGGGCCTGCGCATCGAGTACCTGCATGAGTTTGATTACACCAACTACGAGGCGTTTCCGTACGTAGAGCAGGTGGGCGACCGCATGTATCGGCTGCAGCAGCACCGTGAGTCGATACCCTTGATGTTCTCCATGCGCGCCTGCAAGCCTTAGGCGGCGGATGGTTGCCGCCCCGCCCAACTTGCGGCAGACTCTGCCGCGATGTTGACCACGCGAACAGGATCTCTCGATGACGATTGAATCCGAACAGGACCTCGCCGGGCTGCGCGAGATCGGGCACATTGTCGCCCTGGCCCTGCACGAGATGCGCCAGCACGTGCGCCCCGGCATCACCACCGCCGAACTCGACGCCATCGGCGCGGAGGTGCTCGCCCAGCACGGCGCGAACTCCGCACCGATGGCCGTATACGACTTTCCCGGCGCGACGTGCATCAGCCTGAACCACGTCGCCGCGCACGGCATCCCCGGCGACCGCGTCATCCGCGAGGGCGACCTCGTCAACGTAGACGTCTCCGCCGAGCTTAACGGTTACTTCGCGGATACCGCGGCGACGATCCCCGTGCCGCCCATCTCGGCAGACGCCGACCGGCTGTGCCGCTGCGCGCAGGACGCGCTGGCGCGGGCTATCGCCGTGGCACGCGTCGGCGTACCGCTCAACGAGATCGGCCGCGCAGTCGAGGAGACGGCGTCGGAGTACGGGCTCGAGGTCATCCGTAACCTGCCCGGTCACGGCATCGGGCGGACGCTTCACGAGAAGCCGCAGGTGCTGAACTTCTACCACCCGCGCGCCAACCAGCGGCTGAGCGAGGGCATGGTGTTCACTATCGAGCCGTTTCTGTCGCTCGGCGCGAGCAGCGTGGACAAGGGCGGCGACGGCTGGGCGCTGATTACGGCGGATGGCAGCCTCGCCGCGCAGTACGAACACACCATCGTCGTGACGCGCGGCGAGCCGCTTGTCCTGACGCAGTTGTAGGCGAGAAATCCCGTGGCAGATGCGCCTGTTGTCATGATTGCGGTTGCCGTCGTCGTGCGCGAAGACGGGCGGATTCTACTCGTCAGGCAGCAGGGGCCTGGCGACCCGGCTCCGACGTGGGCCCTGCCGGGCGGCGTGGTCGAACCGGGGGAGCTGCTTCACGACGCGGTTGCGCGGGAGCTGCACGAAGAGACCGGCTTGCAGGCCGTGCGGCTTGGCGGCCTGGCTTACGTCACCCAGGTGGATCGGCCAGAAACCGGCCAGCAGGTCCTGGCGTTTGCCGTCCGCGTCGAGGAGTGGGCGGGGAGTATACGCGCTGCCGACCCGGATAACCTCGTCATGGAGGCGGAGTTTGTGCCGCCTGCCGAGGCTGTCGATCGGCTTGGCGGCCTGCCCTGGCGCGAGATGCGCGAGCCCGCAATCCACTTCATATCCGGCGGGTATGCACCTGGCCGGCTGTGGGTGTACCGTATCGAGGTGAGCACCGGCGTCTGCGTCTGCCTCGCGTGCCTCCCGGGTGGAGCCGGCTGAGCCGTGAGCTATCGCCGTTGGCGTCTGCTGCTCCCGCTGGGTGCCCTGCTGGCGGCGTCGCTGGCCTGCAACGCCGCGGGCCTCGCCCCGCCGAGCGCCACCCCGCCGCCGACCCCGACACCGCCCGCGCCCGGCCTGACAGACTGGGAGATGCTGGAGCCGGGGCTTGAGATCCGCACGGCGTCGATTGAGGCCGCGCCGGGGAGCGCCGTCCCGGTGACGCTGCTGCGCCTCGACCCCGCGCACTACACGCTGCGCGTCCATTACGACAGCGCCAGCCCCGCGCCGATCTCGACGTGGCAGCTTCGCACGGGGGCGCAGGTCGTCGTCAACGGCGGCTTCTTCACGCCGGAGAACGAGCCGCTGGGGCTGCTGGTCGTGGATGGGCAGCCGGTCGGGCAGTCTTACCAGGGCTTCGGCGGGATGCTGGCGGCGATTGACGGCGCGATGCAGGTGCGGGCGCTGTCGCAGCAGCCGTACTTGCCCGGCGAAGCGGTAGAACAGGCGGTGCAGAGCCGCCCGGTGCTGATATACCCCGGCGGCGAGCCCGCCGACTTCAACTTCTCGACCGAGGTGGACAGACGCACCGCGGTCGCGGTGGACACGTCGGGGCGGCTGGTTATTATCATCGTGGACCGGGTTGGCGTGTCGCTGTACACCCTGCGTGACTGGATCGCGGCGCAGGATGTCTTCGACGTGCACGCCGCGCTCAACCTAGACGGCGGCGGCTCGACCGGGCTGGCGTTCGCGGCGGGCGGCGAGTCGCGGCTCATCGACTCGTGGTCCACACTGCCCATCGTGCTGGCCTTCTACCCGGCGGGTTGATCCACGGGTGACGCGAATGATGCGAATGTAAAAGCGATCCACAGATTTCACAGATGACACAGAAGGCCATATTTGTTGTTATCTGCCATCTGTGGACTCAAAGATGAGGTAGTCTATGCCCGAACCTGTCGTCGTATATCGTTACGCTGGCGGCGTGCTCACGCCGCTGCCCGTCGAGGCTCGCACGCTGGACGAGGCCACGGTCCAGACCGGGCACGGCACTTACAGCGTGTTCCGGCTGTACAGCGGTCAGCGCGTGCTGCGGCTCGACCACCACCTCGACCGCATGCGGCGCTCGGCGGCGGCGCTCGGCGAGCCGTTCCCACACTCCAATGCCGAGTTGCGCGACGTGCTGCGCCGCGCAGTGGCGGCAGCCGGGATCGAGATGCCGCGCGTCCGGCTGACCGTGCCCTACGACGCGCCGGAGACGGTGATCGCCGCGCTGGAGCCTTTCACCCCGCCGCCCGCCGAGCTGTACGCGCAGGGCGTGCGGGCCGGGTTGGCGGAGGCGGTGCGCGAGCATGCCGAAGCGAAGGACTCGCGCTTCATCGAGCGGCGGCGGCAGCTCATCGAGCGCCAGCCCGGCGTCTACGAGGTCATGCTGCACGACGCACAGGGTGCGATCCGCGAGGGGACGACGAGCAACTTTTACGCCATCATCGACGGTACGCTGCGGACCGCGGGCGAGGGTATGCTGCAGGGCATCGCGCGGAGCATCCTGCTGGAGGTCGCGCCGCGCATCCTGCCGGTTGAGTTCGTCGCGCCGTGCGTCGACGAGCTATCGCGGGCGGCGGAGGCCATGCTGACCAGCTCCTCGCGCGGCGTCGTGCCAGTTGTGGAGGTCGGCGGGATCCGCATCGGCACGGGGCGGCCCGGCCCGCTGACCACGCGGCTCGGCGAGGCGTACGACCGGCAGGTCGAGGCCGAGCTGGAGCCGATTTAGCCTCATCTCCCTTGTTACTCGTATCACCCCATCTCGAAAGGACGCCACCCGTGAAGACCATCGCGATTGAGTTTATGAAGCAGACGAGCCTGCCGCTGAGTGAGCCGAGCGGTGAGCAGCGCGGCGATCCGCAGCCGCCCCTGGCCTGGGAGCCAGTGGAGGGCGCAGAGGTAATTGACCTGCCGGCCCCGCCCGCCGTGGCGCTTGACCCTGTGGACCTGCCCGCCCTGTTTGAGGCGCGGCGCACCGTCCGCCGCTACGCCGATACCCCGCTGACCCTCGCCGAGCTGTCCTACCTGCTGTGGGCAACGCAGGGTGTGAAGCTCGTCACGCCGCGCCCCGTTACGCTGCGCACCGTGCCCTCGGCGGGCGCGCGCCACGCCTTCGAGACGGTGCTGCTCGTGAACCGCGTCGAGGGGCTGGAGCCGGGCTTCTACCAGTACGCCGCGATGCGGCACCAGGTCGCGCCGCTGAGACTCGGCGCGGAGCAGGCCGACCGGCTCGCCGCGGCCTGCCTGGACCAGCCGCACGTCGTCAGCAGCGCGGTGACGTTCGTGTGGGTGGCAAACGTCGAGCGGATGGTGTGGCGCTACGGCCTGCGCGGCTACCGCTACCTGCACCTCGACGCCGGGCACGTCTGCCAGAACCTGTACCTCGCGGCGGAGTCCATCGGCTGCGGCGTCTGCGCACTCGCTGCCTTCGAGGACCGCGCGGTTAACGAGCTGCTGGGTCTTGACGGCGAGTCGCAGTTTGCCATCTACATGGGCACGCTCGGCAAGCG
>CAZDLX010000015.1:10391-27426 GCA_964506005.1 uncultured Anaerolineae bacterium
GATCCGAGCAAGCTCGGCTACGGCGTGCTGCGCAACCTGCTGGAGCACGGCTACGAGGGCGGTATCTACCCCGTCAACCCCAAGGCCGAGGATATCCTCGGCCTGCGCGTCTACGCCGACCTCGCCAGCGTCCCCGACCCGGTTGACCTGGCCATAATCGTCGTGCCCGCGCCGCACGTCGCCGGGGCGCTTGAGCAGACCGGCGAGCGCGGCATCGGGGCCGCCATCGTCATCTCCGGCGGCTTCCGTGAGGTCGGGCCGGAGGGCCTGTCCCGAGAGGAGCGCCTGCAGGCCATCGCCAAGCAGTACGGTATCCGGCTGCTGGGGCCGAACTGCATCGGCACCATCGACGCGCACGCCCCGCTGAACACCACCTTCGTGACTGGCTCGCCGGTCCCCGGCGAGATCGCGCTGGTGTCGCAGTCCGGCGCGGTGGCTGCCGCCGTGATCGACTGGGCGGTAGGGTCCGGCGTGGGGTTCAGCCGCATTGTGAGCCTCGGCAACCAGGCCGACGTGACGGAAGCCGAGATGCTTGAGGCGGTCGCCGCCGACGAGCGCACGCGCGTGGTGATTGCCTACCTAGAAGGAGTCTCGAACGGGCAGGCGTTCATCGAGGTGGCACGACGCGTCTCGCAGCGGGTGCCCGTCGTGGCGCTGAAAGCCGGGCGCGGGCAGAGCAGTGCCAGGGCGGTCGCCAGCCACACCGGGGCGCTGGCAGGCACGGACTCGGCCTATGACGCGGCATTCCGGCGGGCGGGCGTGCTCCGGGCACACCGGCTGGAGGAAATGCTCGACTGGGCGCGGGCGCTCGCCTGGCAACCCCCGCCACAGGGCAACCGCGTCGCGGTGCTGACCAACGCGGGCGGGCCCGGCATTCTGGCACTCGAGTCGATGGAAGACGCCGGCATGCAGCTTGCGCCTATCACGGATCACACCAAGGCATTTCTGCGACGCCGTGTGCTGCCTGCCGCCTCGGTCGAGAACCCGGTGGACATCCTCGCCGGGTCGGGCCCGGCGACCTACGCCGTGAGCCTCGACGCGCTGCTGGACGACGAGACGGTGGACGCCGTCGTCGTGGTGACCGCGCCCCAGGACTGGTTCGCCCCGGTCAGTCTGGCCGAGGTGCTCGGCGACGTGGCGAACGGGCCGCTGGGACGGCGCAAGCCGGTGCTGGCCGCCATCATGGGGCTGGCTTCGACGAGCGAGGCGACGCAGGTGCTCCACCGGCGGCGCATCCCGAACTACGCCTTCCCCGAGCGCGTCGGCAGCACGCTGGCGGCGATGTGGCGGCGCAAGCAGTGGCTTGACGCGCACCAGAGCGCAGAGCCGGAGGCCAGCCCGGTAAGCGGCGACATGGAGACGGCGCGCGCCGCCGTCGAGGCTGGGCTGCAGACCTCGGCGGGAGACCCCGACAGCGGCGGCTGGCTGGCGGCTGAGCCGGCGGGGTCGCTGCTGAACGCGTACCGCATCGCCACGCCGAAAACCGGCCTGGCCCCGAGCCTGGAGGAGGCGGTCGCGCTTGCCGGGGCGGTCGGGTACCCGGTCGTGCTCAAGGCATCGATCCCTGGCGTCACGCACAAGACGGAGGTGGGCGGCGTGGTCGTCGGCATCGACACACCCGACGAGCTGCGCGCGGCCTTCCGGCGGCTGATCGAACAGGTCCGCGAGCGGATGCCGTCGCTCAGCGTGGTGGACGGCGTACACGTGCAGCACATGGTCGAGGGTGTGGCGGAGCTGATCGTCGGCGTGGTGCGCGACGCGCAGTTTGGCCCGCTCGTCATGGCGGGGGTGGGGGGCACTGAGGTCGAGTTGAAGCGCGATGTGGCCTTCGAGCTGGCCCCGCTGACGCGCCAGCAGGCGGGTGACCTGCTCGACCGCACCGCTGCGGGGCGGCTGCTGGCGGGCTTCCGCGGCGCGCCGCCCGCCGACCGCGAGGCGGTAATCGACACCATCGTCGCCTTAGCTCAACTCGCCCTGGATTGGCCACAGATCGCGGAGATCGAGATTAACCCGCTCATCGTTAGGCCGGCGGGCCAGGGCGCGGTGGCGGTCGACGCGCGGGCGCGGCTGGAGGGGTGAGGTTCCGCCCGCGAATCAATTCGCGGGCTATGTAGAATCGTCCCCTGCGGGGACGACCCGCCGCAGGCGGGCCAGAGCAGAGCTCTGGCTGTCCGCGGAGCGGACAATTGTACATAGCCGGGGAATTCTATTCCCCGGCAGTGCGTGTGAATTGCAAAGGGGGCGCAGCTCATCGCTGCGCCCCCTTCTTTCCGGCCCGGTGCGTTACCGGCAGGCGGGCGGCGGTTCAGGGTGCGGCAGGTAGGTGCGGGCGTCGGAGGCGTGCGTCCACAGCGTCGGGAAGGTCTCCGCGCCGTGCACGCGCACCAGGTAGTGATACTGCTTGCCCGGCTCGACCTTCACGTTGTTGAACACCCAGCGCGGGTACTCCACGTCGCCAACCGTGTAGGGCTCCAGGTGCGCGGTCGCTACGACAGTCTGGCTGCCGGCGTCGGCGCGAGCCACGCCCATCGGGTAGTTCGCCTCGGCGATGTAGAGCACGATCGGGCCGGGGTTGTAGTCCATCGGCACCGAGTTCAGCGTGCCGTGCTCGAAGATGTCCACCGCCACGTTGACGAGGGTAGCGTCTGCGACGCTGACGAAGTTGCTGTCGCGGTCATGCGGATAGACGATCTGGATGCGTGTATCGACCTGGGCAGGTGCCGGGTCCTCGCTGAAGCCAGCCGGCGTCCTGGGGTGCGGCAGATAGGTGCGGGCGTCCGCCGCATCGACCCAGACGTTGCCTTCCCAACCGCCCATCATGAAGTAGAACCGGTTGATCGACGGGTTCGAGGCGATGTCGGCGGGCACTGTGTTGTACTCTAGCGAGGGGAATTTGACCCCGCTCGCCTCGCGCATGAAGAACTCGCCCTCGATGTCCACCGGGGCGGCGGGCTCGTTGTTGGCAGCCTGCCAGAGTACCGGCAGCGTCTCCGGGGCGGCGGTGCAGCTCACCGCGGCGCTCGGCCACACGCTGACGTTCACCGCCTTCGAGCGGGCGACGGGTGTGAAGACCCCCGCGCCGTTGTGAGGCCACACAATGCTGATGCGCGGCGTCTGCCAGGCGCGCTGGTAGGCGGCGTCTGCCGCAGAGGCCGTCGCGGCTACCGGCAGGCCGGCCAGCAGGGTCAGCACTGCCAGAGCAATCATGAAGAGCTTGGTCTTGCCGGTCATTTCGATACCCCTCCTCGCGGGACTTGATAGCTGTTGAGCGTTCTAGGGGTATCGTAGGGGGCGGGTGTCACGCGGATGCGTCAGCGGTGTCACAGAGCTGTGACACCGCGTTACGTTGACTCGCCGGGCCGCCGGGCTAGTGCATCTCCTGTGCCTCGCGCATCAGCAGGCGCTGGGTCGGGTAGGGCAGGCTAACACCCTCCTCCTCGAAGCAGCGCAGCAGCGAGAGATTGATCTTCTCCAGCGTATCCATGTACGTGCGGTAGTCGGGCACGAGCACCCAGTACACGATCTCGTAGACGAGCGCGAACTCGTCCATCGTCTTGAGGTGCGCCCGGTCGAAGCGGACGTCGTCGATCTTCTCGAACTCCGCCTGGATTATGCCGGGAATGCGGGCCAGCTTGTCGTACGGCGTCTCGTAGGCGACGCCGACGGCGATCACGCCGCGGCGCTCGCGCATGCGCCGGTAGTTGCGGATGCGGCTCTCCAGCAGGTCGCTGTTGGCGAAGATCAGCTCCTCCCCGGTCACACTGCGCACGCGCGTGGTCTTCAGCCCGATGCGCTCGACTTCGCCGCTGAACGTGCCCACCTCGATCGAGTCGCCGACGACGAACGGCTTGTCCAGCACGATGGACACCGAAGCGAAGATGTCAGACAGGATCTCCTGCACGGCGAGGGCTACCGCGACGCTACCGATGCCGAGACCCGCGATCAGCGACGTAATCTGCACCCCTGGCAGGTTGTCGAGCACCATCAAGACCACGATGGACCACAGCAGCGTACGCAGCACGAAGTTCAGCAGCCCGTAGGCGGTCCCTTCGCCGACGCCGTCCTCCGCCTCGCCTGCGACGTAACGCCGCAGCAGGAAGGCGATGATCTGCGCGCCCCACATGCCGATCTGGATGAGCACCGCGGCGATAGCCAGCGAGCGGAAGGTGTTCCCCACGACGTCGGGCAGGACGAGCGGCAGCGTCGCGAAGTAGAGCGCAACCAGCAGCACCACCCACCAGCGGATATCCGAGAGGCAGTCGATCACGAGGCCGTCAATCTCGGTCTTGGTAGCATCGGCGAGCCGCCGCAGCCGGGTCAGGACGATGTGCTGGAACACCCACAGCGCGACGAGGGTGAGGGGGATAGCTACCGCCGCGCCAATCCACTGCAGCAGAGTGTTCCCGAGGAACGTTTCGAGCAAGAAGTCCATATTTACTCCGAATAAAATTACACGAACCATCCATGGGGATGGTGTTGTGTACCGGATCCGATGTTACCAGTTTAGAAGCCGGGCTTCCGCCCGCAAAGTGGGTTTAGTACGGATACGGGATGACGAGATCGCTGTCGTCGGGGATGCCCATGATCATGATGGCTTCTCCCTCATAGCGCACGACACCGTGCAGCCACGCGATGACATAACCCCCGTATTCGCTGCGCAGCAGGCCGTCGCCCGGACCGACCGGCTGCCCGAAGATGTCGGTCAGGCGGGCCAGCGGCTGCCCCACCTCGACACGCTCGCCGGGGCGCACCAGGTGGTGCACGATGCCGGCGCGCGGGGCGCTCGGGTGGATGCAGCGCCGCAGGGGGGTGTCGCTGTTAATGACAGGGATGCCTTCGACCGGCTCCCGCTCGCCGGGCAGCAGGCCCGCCCAGCGCAGCACATTTCGCAGGCCCGCGAGGCAGGCTGCGACGACGTGTGCATCGACGTGCATCCACGAGCCCAGCTCCACGGTGGCTGCCGGGATGCACAGGCCGTTGAGCACGGCGCCGCTCACCGAGCGGTGCAGATCCTTCTCGAAGTAGTAGTCGGCGACGAACTCGTTGATGATCGTAAACCCGAACGCGTCGAGCATCTCGCCGAGCCGCTTCTGAAGAGCTTCCGCGTCGCGCTTGGAGAGTCCGCGCCCAAAGCGCCGGTGATACAGCACCGGGTCCCGGAAGACCATCGGCAGCGAGCCGATCTGCGCATTGTGCAGGTCGAGCAGGAAGCTGGCGCCGCTGGCTGCGATGGCGTCATACACCTGCCGGTAGGCCGCCTCCAGCCCTTTGAGGTGGTTGCTCCCCTCCGGCCTGAAAGTCTCGGGCTCGGGGAACAGGCGGTTGGGGTCGCCGTTGTAGTAATACGGCTCACGCTGCTTGATGCGCAGCCCCGCGGGGCTGAGTGTCGGCATCACGACGAGCGTGCCGCTGAGCTGTGCGACGAGCTCTGGCGTTACCAGCTCCTGCGCCGCGATCAGGCCGGTGTGCTCGCCGCCGTGAATGCTGGCCGTCACCCAGAAGACCGGGCCATCCTTCTTGCCCTGCGCGATGATGACGGGGAAACGGTCGGTGCCGCCTGTCGGCAGCTCGACGCCGTCCATCCAGCCGGTGACGATCTTTCCGGGCTTCGCGGTCGCGGTTCCAACGGTGATGGGCGTCATGCTTCCTCCTGACGTGCCTGCCAGGTCTGCCAGGTTCTGGTGTTTTCCGCCGCCACCAGCGCGAGCAGCGTGAGCTGCTGCATGCCGAGGCTCACAGGGGCAGTGTCGATGTACTCTCCGCTGGTGTGAGGGCCGCCCCCCGTGGTGATCCCCACGCAGACGCTTGGGATGCCTTCCGCCAGCGGGATATTCGCGTCCGTCGAGCCCGTAGACAGGTTTGGCGCGGGCCCGCCGAGGTAGATCAGAACTTCCTGGGCCGCGCGCACCAGCGGGTGCTCCGGCGGGAGCTCGGCGGTGGGCCGGTCGCCGATGACCGTGACGGACACGGAGATCTCGGAGCTGCCCCGGAAGCTGCTCGCCACGTCACGGACGCGCGCCTCAAGCGCCTGCAGCGTGTCGCGGTCCACCGAGCGGATGTCGATGCTGAGGCTGGCACGGGGTGCCCGGGTGTTGATCGACGTGCCCCCTTCCACGAGCCCGATGTTAAACGAGCTGCGCGGGCTCTCCGGCGGGACGATGCCGTCCACGAGCGCCGCGCCCAGCTTCAGCAAGTGGTGGATCGCGCTCGGGGGTGCGGGGTGCAGCCAGCTGTGCCCGCCCGGCCCTTCGACGGCGATCTGCAGGCGGCGCACGCCCAGCCCCGCGTTGTAGATCCAGCCCAGGCCGATGCCCTCCACAATGATGCACGCCCCGATCTTATCGCCGAGCCGCTCGACCGCTCGCCGGATGCCGCGCAGATCGCCGAGCCCTTCCTCCCCGACGGTTGCGACCCACCAGATATCACACGGCGGGCGCACTTCATATCGCTGGAACACGTCCGCCAGGCTGACCAGCGCCGCAGCCCCCAGGCTGTTGTCGCCGATCCCTGCCCCGTACACGCGGCCATCCGCGTCGAAGCGGGTCGCGAGGTCGGTGTCCCGCGGGAAGACCGTATCGAGGTGCGCGCTGATCAGCAGCGCCGGGCGGTCGGCGTGCTCGCCGGGCGTCCGGGCATAGACGTTGCCGATGGCGTCCTGCTCGACGTCAGCCAGCCCGATTTCCTTGAATTGCGTCACGACGGCTTCGCCGCGCGCCTGCTCTTCGAACGTCGGCGCAGGGATGGCCTGCAGGCTTAGAGCGCGCTGTACCACGTCGTCGCGATGGCGCTGCCAGTGAGCTAGCAGGTCGCTAACCGGGCTGCGACCTGCCACTGCCTCGATCTGTTTCCGCATGGTTTGTCCCGTGAGCTGGAAGATTGTCACGCTTTCATTCTAAACGCAATCAGGCCAATCGACTAATTGGCGTCTCTTTGGGAATTAACACCCAAATTTAACATTGGCCCTTGTGCCGCGAGTGGAATCCCGTCTATAATCGCACCATGACCGAGGCGAAAACCATCCTGCTCATCGAAAAACAGAGCAGCAAGTCCCCCACCTTTGCGGCAGCCCTCAAGCGCAAGGGATTCGAGCTTGAGGTCGTCCAGACGGGCAACGATGCGCTCAAGCTGGCCCCCGCACTGGAGCCGGTGCTGGTGATCCTGAACGCTGCCTCGCTGGGTTCCAGCGGCGTGCGCATCTGCCGCCGCCTCATCGACGAAGTGGGCAAGCCGGTCATTCACATCGTTGACGAAGGCGTTGAGCTGCAATCCGACGAGGGGCAGGGCGCCGACGTCGAACTCACACTACCTTTTACGGCTCGCAAGCTCGTCAACCGCATTAAGCGTCTCGTCCCTGCGGAGCGAAAGGACTCGGTCGAGTCGGGCCACATCGAGTTCGCCAAGTCCATCCGCGTCGTCAAAATACCCGGGCGCGAATCGCGCCTGACACCCAAAGCCGCTGCCCTGCTGACCATCTTCCTGGAGAACCCCAACAAGACACTCGACCGGGGTTTCTTAATGCAGCAGGTCTGGAACACGGATTACGTCGGCGATACCCGCACGCTGGACGTCCACGTGCGCTGGGTGCGGCAGGCCATCGAGCCCGACCCTGCATCGCCGATCTTCATCCGCACAATACGTGGTGTTGGCTACCGGTTCGAGCCGCATACCGGCTCGCGCAGGGATCGCCGCCAGCCCCGGATCGCGAAACACACGGCCAAAGTGTCGGAGATGCCGCCCGCCGTTAAGAAATCGGTGAGACCCGCAAAACACACCGATGGCCCGGCCGCGGCGGACAAGCGCCGGGCGGACGAACTCACGGCCAATGGGCTGCACGGGCCGCGCACGGCTGCGAGCGATAGCGTCACTCCTGCCGATGCTTCGCTCAGAGGGAACGGGGAGCAGGCTGCAGGCCGGGAAGGCTAGCCGCCAGCCTCGCGGCGAGAACGCAAAATAAAACACACGCAGCCGCTGGCGGCGTGTGCGGGAGCACAGCAGAAGGAAATGAGGGCGGGCGACCGTAAATGACGGTAGAGCCCGCCTCTGCTATTTCTGCGCCTGAAGCTCGGCGAGGCGTTTCATCAGGCGAGACTTGCGGCGTGAGGCGTTGTTCGGGTGGATGACACCCTTGCTGGCCGCGTGATCGAGCCACTTGACAGCCTCGCGCACAGCCTCTTCGGCCTGCTCGACATCGCCGGCGGCAATAGCCTCACGCGCCTGGCGCAGCTCGGTGCGGGCGCGAGTGCGGTGGCGCTGGTTCTGCAGGCGGACGCGCTGATCGCGGCGCATGCGCTTCTCGGCGGACTTCGTGTTTGGCAAGAGATACCTCCTGTTAGGTGACTACCATACGAGTTCGCAGCAGGTAATTCTACCATGCAGCCAGGCAGTTGTCGAAAATCGCCGGGGGAGGCCGGGCGCGAATCCGGCGCGGCTTCTGCTGCTGTGTTACTGTGCTGTTACCTGCAGGGTTCGGGCCCCGGCGGCGTGCTATACTCTACCTGACAGGACTGTGAGCCTACTGCCAGCAATGTAAGGGGAGACAACGATGGTCTCACTGACCGACGCCGGAGCCACACGCCGCGCACACGCCGTGACCGTCAACCAGGTGTTTCTGGGAGACACTATCCTCAACTGGTTTCTCGGCGGCGCTCTGACCTTCTTCCCCGGCTTTGTCGACCGCACCCTCCGCAAAGCAGGCAGCCCGCAGATGCTGCCCAACCTGCTCTACATGGCGATCGGGCTCGGCTTTCTGGGTTATTCCGCCTGGCAGACACTGGTTCTGGCGCGCCAGCGAATGGGGGCGCCGGCGCTCGTCTTCGCGGCGCTCATGGCGTTGGTGCCGTTTGTGGCCCTGACGTTAGCGCTGGCTGTGCTCAGTCTGCCGCTTAAGCAGGGCTGGCGGGTTGTACTGTGGGTCGGCAACACCTACATGGGGCTGCTTGGCCTGTGGTATCTGGTCCTCGAAGCTGCGATGCGGCGCGAAGGACTCGGCGGCGAACTGTAGTGTCAGACTGGTCTTAGGGGGCACGCTGTTGAAACCTCAACTCCTCATCATCGACGACGACGAGCAGATGCTCAAGATGCTGGTCATCGCGCTGCGCCGCTCCGGGATTGACGTCGCGACGGCGGCCAGTGGCGAAGAGGGCCTGCAGCAGTTCGCGGCGCTTGCGCCGGACCTGGTGATCGTTGACATCGCGATGCCGCTCATGAACGGTTACGAGGTCATCCGGCGCATCCGGCAGGCGGACCAGCAGGGCCAGCGAGCCGGTGTTATCGTTCTCACCGCTCACACGCCCGCGATGCTGGATTACGATCTGGACGACATCGAGATCGACCTGTTCCTCACCAAGCCTGTCCCGCCGGCTGAGCTTCTCGACATCATCTGGCGGGTTCTGCAGGACAGGGCAGGGGAACCGCTGCGCTCCTAGACACGTAGATTCCTTAACAAGCAGGAGGAAGCTGATAGGCTGACCACAGCGAAGTGAGGGGGAATGTTTAACAGGGGCTATCAGGTATTAACGCCCGGCCACCAGGCGGCCCGGCGCGCCGCGGCTGCGCGGCGGGTTCGCAGGCTGGGCTTCATCGCACTGGGCGTGCTTATTATCGGGCTTGCGGCTGGCGCTTACTTCTTCACGCGGCCAACACCACCACCCCCTACCAACTACAGCAGTACCGTCGACTCTGCAGGCCAGGATCGTGCTTACGACGTTCACCTGCCGCCGAGCTACGACGGTTCGTCCGAGATGCCCGTCGTGCTGGTCTTCCACGGCTTCCGCCAGACGACGGAAGGCGCCCGGGTGCTGACCGGCATGGACGAGGTCGCCGACGCTCACGACTTCATAGTGGTTTACCCCGCTGCGTTTCTCCGTGTGTGGGAGGTCGAAAACATCAACCTGCACCAGGCTGACGACCTGGACTTCGTCGTCGCGCTGATCGACCAGCTCGACGAGGAGCTGGCCATCGACCGCAGCCGCATCTACGCGACGGGTTTCTCAAACGGCGCGATGATGTCGTACCGGCTGGCCTGCTGGATGCCCGACACGATTGCCGCTTTTGCACCGGTCGGCGGCGCGCTGCCGCTCACCCTTGCGCCCGAGTGTGAGCCCGCCGAGCCGGTGTCGATCATGGTCGTCAATGGCACAGACGACCCGAGTGTCGGCTACGAAGGCACCATCGACTGGCTGGAAAGCATCCCGAACACGGTTGAGTTCTGGGTGCAGCACAACGCCTGCAGTGCCGAGCCCGAGGTCGAGGCGCTGCCCGACCGCGGTGACGGTCAGCGCACGCTGGTGCGCCGCCACACGTATGCAGGCTGCGAACCGGGCGGCGACGTCGTCCTGTATGAGATCGAGGGTGGGGGGCACCAGTGGCCCGGTGGTGCGACCATCGACACAGCCCGCTACGGCGAGATCTCAAGCGATCTGGACACCAGCGAGGTTATCTGGGAGTTCTTCTCCGAGCATGCGCACGGCGGTTGAGCCAGCCTGTGCGACCTCCGCGGGCTGTTGCTCGTAGAGTAGAGTGCAGGCGCTTACTGCTACCACACGAGAAACGGAGAGAAGTTCGGTGTCCTGGATTTACGTTGCGCTGGTTGGACTGCTGGCAGGGGCCATCGCCGGGCGGCTGGTGAAGGGCCGCGGCTTCGGCTGCCTGGGGAACATCGTCGTTGGCCTTATCGGGGCGCTCATCGGCGGCTTTTTATTTAACGAGTTCGGTCTCGGCTCGGGTGAGGGCTTCCTGGGCCGGCTGGTGACCGCGACTGTCGGCGCCATCGTGCTGCTGGTCATTCTCAACCTGCTCACCGGGCGCGACTGACGTCAGAGTCCTGTATGAATCGCGCCGTGTCACGGGCGCGGTGGCCTGCCGGGCGCTCAGGTGCGGTATAATAGGACGCGTTCAGGTTGGCCGGGTGGTCGCAGGTGCGGAGCTGCTCCGCATCTGAGGAAAGTCCGCGCTCCACAGAGCATGGTGCTGGCTAACGGCCAGGCGGGGAAACCCGGCGGAATAGTGCAACAGAGAGGTGTATTGCCGTGAGGTCGAGGTGCTGCCTCTGCCACACGGCGAGGGTGAAACGGTGCGGTAAGAGCGCACCGGCGCCCGTGGTGACACGGGCGGCCAGGCAAACCCCACCAGGAGCAAGGCCAAGCAGGGACGAGGTGCTGCTCGTACCGTCTGAGTCCCGGGTAGGCTGCTCGAGGCGCATGGTAACGTGCGTCCTAGATAGATGACCGCCCAGGGGGCCTCTGGCCCCTGGACAGAACGCGGCTTACAGGCCGACCTGAGCCATCAAACTGTCTGTGTGTACCAGTGCGCCGCCGGTTGCTCCGAGAATGTCTGCATTCCCGCCCGGCGGCGTTGTGGTTATCCGGTGTCTGGAGGGGTAAAATCCCGTCTCTGTGGGCCGGCTGGGGCTGCCCAAGGTTTACTGGATGCCGGTTTCGCAAGGGTGAGGACTGTGAAGAGATTCGCGTTTGTCGTGGTATTGGTCGTAATCCCGGTGCTGGCTGCCGGTTGCGATGCACTGGCAGTGGGTGGTGAGGAGGAACAGGCGGCGGAGCCGACCGAGGACCCGCTTACCTGGACGCCTTACCCAACCTACACACCGTACCCCACTTACACGCCGTTCCCTACCGACCCCGCTACGATCACGCTGGCTGAGACTGCCGCTCCCGTGGATACGCCCATCCCCGACCCGGAGGTGACGCCTGAAGATCAGCCCGTGCGGACGTCCGCGCCGGGCGGTGGCAGCTCGCAGGCATCCGCCGAGGGTGAGCTCGCCTTCGACTCCAACCTGCGGGCCGGGCCGGGGCTGTCATTCGACGTGATCGACCAGGCGCGAGCGGGCACGAAGCTTCCCATCGTCGGGCGTGACGTGCTGGGCCGCTGGCTGCTCGTCCGCACCGCCGATGGTCTCGAAGCGTGGGCGGCGCTCATCCAGTTCGAGCAGCCGCTTTCCATCCTCAACGTGCCGGTTGCCGGCGATATCCCGGTCGCACCGCCGACTGTCGCGGCGGCTGACGACCCGCCTGCTGCGTCGGTTGAGCTCTTCTTTGAGCTGCCGGTGGGCGGCGAGCCGGTGTGCCAGGAATTCGTGCAGCCCGTCGGCGAGCCGTTTGCCGCGTCCGCGCCCGGCCAGAGCTACGTCGCGTTCGATGCCGCCGCGGCAGACCAGCGCCAGACTCCCCTGCCGGTGTACGTGCTGGATCGCATCGAGGTGCCGGCGTTCGTCGAGCTGACGGTGGATGGCCCTGTCACCGCGGGTGGTTGTGACGAGACGGGCGCTGAGTGCTTCAATGTAAGGATGCGGCTCTGCGCCGCGGCAGGCGAGGGCGCGGGGGGAAGCGAGCTGACGCTTGAGAACGAGATCGGCCTGGCACTGGGCACGCAGCAGGGCCCTGGTTTCTCGGTGGAAGCCGCGGTGGAGTTCCCGGTGACATTCGCGATTGCCGGGGACTGAGCGGCCCGGCAGGCCGGTGAATCAACGGCGGCGCTCAACGGAGCGCCGCCGTCTTGATTCCGGGGCTCAGCCGCTCAGTTCGTTTCGCTGGTGGGCTGGTTGGCATAGCTGATAACGATCTCGACCTCTGTCTGCGGCGGCAGGCGCAGGTCGATGACCAGCCGCCCATCTGCCACGCGGTATGGCACTTCCACGCCGTCCACCATGACGTGGTCGATGGGCACGTTGAACGACTCCGGCTTGCTGACGTGATAGACGCGCTCGGCGCTGCTCCGGTTGCTCAGGATCATCGCGTGGGCGCTCATCCGCACGTCGAAGGTGCCGTCATCGTTCAGCTTCTCGGTGTAGGCACGCTTCACGACATCGCCCAGCGTGCGCCATTCGATAGTGCCCGGCAGCCTGTTGATCCGGTCGGCGATCAGGTTGAACTCGTCGATCCCCTTGGTGAACAGCTCCCCTTCGTGCGGATGCGACCAGAACAGCGCGGGCCGGTCGATGAACAGGTCATACGCTGCATCCAGGATGAACGGGTCGGGGTTGCCGTAGCTGTCCACGTACAGCCGCCGCTCGATGACGGGGAAGTTCGCGAAGTCAAAGCTCGCGGTGTACATCCCGTAGTCCCAAGTATCGGGCCGGCTCGCGCCGAGCGGCCGGTCCTCGGCGTTAACCGTCGCGATGAAGTTCAGCTGCTTGAGCACGGTGAGCGTGTCCTCAGGGGAGATGCCGTACGGGAAGATCATCACGCGCTCGAAGGGAACGCCAGTGCTCTGCTGGTGGTGCAGCATCCGGTCCAGCCCCTCGATGAGATCTGCTTCCTGCTCGGAGAAGGGGCGGGCGGTATGCCCGGCTTCGCCGCTGGCGGGCTGTGACTGGTCGTTGCTGACCAGATTATCCGGAAGCTCGTAGTAGTAGAACTCGTACCCATCGTTGTTGTTGCCGTGCTGAACGATGGAATACCGGTGCGGGTTGTTGCGCAGCAGCCGGATGACATCCGGGTGCGACCGTTGATAGTTCGTGGGCATGAACGCGATTGTCGTCACAAACTCGTGCTCGTCCATCTGCCTGAGCAGCGCTTCGTAGTCAAGCAGGTGGTAGTTGGGTGTCAGCGAGGGATCGTCGAGTGTCAGGTTGGCAAAGTTCACCTCGTTGTGCCAGGCCTCGTAGCCCATCACATGCCGCATGGTGAACATCAGCGGCATGATCACCGAGAACTTCTCGGCAGCGTAGTAGAACGAGCGGAGCGGCAGGGAGGCCAGGCTTGCCGGTTCGTCGCCGATGCTGCCTGCGTTCACGTAGACCGTCCCGGCTTCCACGCCAGCCCGCACGAAGATGGGGTAGTTGTGCCCGTAGTCATCCTCTGAGACGAGCAGCGTCGTGATCCGGCTTGCCGGATCGACTTCCAGCGCGTAGTCCAGCTGCTTCATGACAGACGTCAGCTCAATGTACTTGCCGCTGAACTCCTGCGTGACCTCCGAAGCCTCACTCGTCACCGTCCAGTCGCGCACCGAGTCGCGGGGGCGGGTTACGTCGATGACGGCGCCCCCCGTCAGCCGGTTGAGCACCGCGGCATCCGTCTGGTTCGTGACTTCGTACAGAAGCAGGGTGCCGCCCTTCTCGATGACGCTCCCCATCAGCAGGTCGAGCTCCTCCGGCGAGAGCAGCGACAGGTGCGCGGCGCTCATGCCAATCAGCCGGAAGTAGGCGCCGGACTCGTCCTTGACGGCGTCCTCAACCAGCGTATTCCGCCCCAGGTCGAACGCCTTACACAGCAGGCCGTAGTACGTGGCGATCTTGCAGAAGTTGATGTCGAAGTTGGTCGGCTCCGAGGCATCCGAGAGCAGCAGCACGTCCGAGAGGTCCGTCCCCGGTGGGGCGTCATCGGCGATGGCGAAAGTTACCGGCATGGGCACGGGGGCTGCCGGCAGCGGCGTTGGCGTGACTTGTGGCTCCGGCTCGGGCAGTGAAGCGGTGGACGGCCGGAGTGCTTGCGCTTCGAGCATCTCTGCCGGTAGCACTTCGGCGGTGGGCGTTGCCAGCGGCAGTGTGAACGGCAGCTGGAATCCTCCGGTCGACAGGGTGACGATCAGCCCGAGCGCTATCGCCAGCCCCAGAGCGATGACGAACTGGTGTCTATTCATGTGTGATGAGTCCTCGATGTACGCGCCGCCGGGTGAGCGGGGAATGGCTCGACGTGGAGTGCCCCAGAAGCTGTGGTGTCGCTTCGCCACTGCAGCGAAGCGGCCGCGCAAGAGAGTAATGGCACTAGCAATAAGCGTCGAAGCTGCCGAAACGATAATGGTCAATCGTAGTATAAGGAGGGGTCATGCGAAGTCACAAGGGTTTTGCGCGATAATTCACACTTTTTTCATGCTTGTGATGTTGGAACCCGCGAAATGCGAGGAACGTTATCATTTTGGGCTGCGGAGACGGTGACCGGCGGCGTGTCACCCCTTGCGCGGCCTGTGGCTGGCATTATAATGAGGCCGTACTCCAGCCGCCTTACCGGGCCGAGGATTGATACTGCTATGAATTTTGACCCCTTAGACGACAACTTCGGCGAGATGCCGGTGCAGGACGACGAGTGGGCACTTTACAGGCTTTTTAGCCGGGTTGCCTTCGACGCGCTCGTTCGGGATATCGTTCGCGGGCACTACGCTTTTCGCCGCGCCTCGCACGTCACCCTGCACCTGGAAGACGGCGAGGCGACATTATTCGTCCGCGAGGGCGGGCATACCATTATTCAGCAGGACAGCGCGCTTTCCGAGTGGGCGCTTGAGTTTCTGGCAGGTGATGTTCTCAACCTGCCTGTAGAGGATGTGAGCACCGTTTACCTCGACGGTGCTGTCGGAGGGACCGAGCCTTACCTCTATGTTGCCGGCGACGGCATCTTGCTCGCTACCGGCGAGCCCAACAGGAAAGGAAGATTCCTGTAAATACCATGTCCACGCGAGGCGTTCGATCCATGCGGGCGGTCCGGTGGGTCGTACTCCTGCTGATGCTCGGCACGGTGGCTTGCAGCCTGCCGGGTCTGCGGCAGGGTACCCAGGAGGCGGGCGATAGCACTGCCGCGGCACCTACCGCCACCGTCGACGTGTCCGAGCTGCCTCCGACGGCCCCCCGGGTCGTCGCGCAGCGGCCCTATCCGGGCGAGGAACTGCCGCTTGACGGCAGCGTTGACATTTATTTCGACCAGCCGATGGATCAGGCCAGCGTGGAGGCGGCGCTTGCCGTCGAGCCCGCGCTCGACGTGAGCGTGACGTGGGTTGACGACTCGACCCTGCGCCTCACGCCCGCCGAGGACGAGCTGGAGCGGGCTGCCCGCTATACGCTGACGGTCGCCGAGAGCGCCGAGGCGCAGAACGGGCTCGCGCTTGAGACGCCTGCCGAGATCGAGGTGCAGACCGTCGGCTTCCTCGAAGTGGGGGAGGTCGTGCCCGCACCTGAGGCGGACGGCGTCGCCTCGGATTCGGTAATCACGGTGCTGTTCAACCGGCCTGTCGTGCCGCTCACGACGATTGAGGACATGGAGGGGCTGCCCCAGCCGCTCAGCTTCAACCCCGACATCCCCGGCGAGGGCGAGTGGATCAACACCAGCATCTACCAGTGGCGGCCCGCCGAGCCGCTCGCCGGCAACCGGACATACACGGTGACCGTCGAGCCGGGGCTGGAGGACCAGACCGGCGGCGTGCTGGAAGACGGCTTTGTCTGGTCGTTTACCACGCTGCCCCCCGACGTCGTCTCGGTGCAGCCGCTGGAAGCCGGAACCGCGCTCGACGCGCCGGTCGTCGTCGAATTCAATCAGGTGATGGACCAGGCCGCTGCGCAGCAGTCGTTCACGCTGGCTGGTGACGGCGGGCAGAGCGTGCCCGGTACCTTCGAGTGGAGCGAGGACGGGCGCACGATGACGTTTACCCCGTCAGGCCTGCTCGACCTCGGCAGTAACTACAGCGTGACCGTCGCGGCGAGCGAAGAAACCGGCCTGGCGAGCGACGTCGCGTGGTCCTTTCAGACCGTGCCCGCGCCTGCGGTGCAGGGCACGCAGCCCGAGCCCGACTCGACTAACGCCGGTCTGTTTGGCGTGCACGTCTTCTTCTCGGCCCCGGTTGACGAGGCCACGCTCGATGAGGACCTGCTCGTCGTCGAGCCGGCTCTGCCCGACGACGCCACCTTTTTCTACAACAGCTTCGACAACAGCTGGAACGTCAGCGCCATGCTGGACCCATCCACGAACTACCGGGTGACACTCCGCCCGGGCGTGGCAGACCCCTACGGCAATACCATCGACGAGCCGTACACGTGGACGTTCACCACACAGCAGTACGAGCCGGCGATCCGGTTCAACACGCAGGGGCAGGTCGGGCTCTACGACGCCAGCCGCACGACAGAGCTGTTCGTCCTGCATCGCAACGTGAGCCGCATCGACTTTGAGCTGGCTTCTCTCTCACTGGAGGACTTCGCCCGGCTGACCGGGCCGAACGGTTATGAGATCATCGAGGCCTACGAACCGGCGGGGGGCGGCGGCGGCGCCCCGGGGACGGGTTTGGGGGCCGGGGGGCTGAACGAGGGGGGAGACACACGCCA
>CAZDLX010000015.1:27436-32489 GCA_964506005.1 uncultured Anaerolineae bacterium
GTCCGCACGTGGACGGTTGAGGCGCAGGGCGTGCTCAACGAGGGCACATACATCCGCGTGACGGTCGCCGGCAACGAGGGCGGCTCGTTGGAGCCGGGTATCTACCTGCTCAGCGCCGATGCCCCCGAGACGCCGCGCTTCCGCCACTTTATGGTCGTGGTGACAGCCAACCTGACGCTCAAGACCAGCTTCGACGAGGCGCTGGTCTGGCTGACCGACCTGCAGAGCGGCCAGCCGGTCGAGGGCGCCGGCGTGACACTCTACGACGCGGCGCTCAACGAGTCGAGCACCGCCACGACCGACGCGAGCGGCGTCGCCGAGCTTGACGGCGTCACCGACGAGGGCCTGTGGGAGATGCAGTACGCCATCGCCGAGGGCGATGGACACTTCGCGCTCGCACTCAACCAGTGGGACGAAGGCTTCGCGCCGTGGGAGTTCGGCAACATCCCCGCTATCTTCCAGGCTGAGGACTACAGCCTGTACGTCTACACCGACCGCCCGCTGTACCGCCCCGGCCAGGACGTGCATTTCAAGGGCGTGCTGCGGGCTAAGGATGACGTAACGTACTCGCTGCCCTCCCTGACAAGCGTTGACGTGATCGTCCGCAATGACCAGGGCGACGTTATCTTAGAGGACCAGTACGACCTCAACGAGCTTGGTACGTTCAACGGCACGCTGACGCTCGACGAAGCCGCCGGGCTCGGCTACTACAACGTGGAGGTCCGCGCCGGCGAGCTCGGGGTCGGCTACGGCTTCCAGGTCGCAGAGTACCGCGTGCCGGAGTTCGTCGTCAGCGTCGAGCCGGAAGCCGATCAGGTGCTGGCGGGTGAGGAGATCGTTGCAACCGTCGACGCCGAGTTCTTCTTCGGCGGCCCGGTGACGGATGCCGGGGTCGAGTGGACGCTGCTCTCCGACGCCTTCTACTTCCGGCCCGATATACCGGGCAACTTCAGCTTCTACGACTTCGGCCAGGATGAGACGATCAGCGAGAGCTTCATCCCCGGCTTCGGCGAGCAGATCGCCGACGGCACCGGGCGCACGGATGCCAACGGTGAATTCGTGATCCGCGTCCCGGCGAGCCTCGACGACACCGATGCCAGCCGCCGCTTTACGCTCGAAGCCGTCGTGACGGACATCAACGAGCAGCCGGTCGCCGGGAGGGCGGAAATCATCGTCCACCGCGGGCAGGTATACGCCGGCGTGCAGCCCGGCGTGTATGTGGCTAATGCGGGCGAGTCGTTTGAGTCGGAGATCGTTACGCTGGACTGGGACGCCGAGCCGGTCGCCGGGCAGGAAGTCACCGTCGAGCTTGTCGAGCAGCGCTGGCTCAGCGTGCAGGAAGAGGACGAGCTCGGGCGTACGGTGTGGACGTGGAACCTTGAGGAGAACGTGACCGGCGAGCCCGTCACCGTGACCACCGACGACGATGGCCGGGCCACGGTCGAGTTCACCGCGCCGGAGGGCGGCACCTACAAGGTGCGCGCCGCCGTGACGGACGATGCCGGCAATACGCAGCGCGGCAGCGCGTTCGTGTGGGTCAGCGGGGACGAGTTCGTCGCGTGGCGGCAGAACAACAACAGCCGCATCGAGCTCGTCGCGGACCGCACCCTGTACCAGCCCGGCGAGACCGCCGAGGTGCTGATCGCCTCGCCGTTCCAGGGCAGCGACGTGCAGGCGCTGGTGACGGTCGAGCGGGGCAGCATCCTCACGCACGAGGTCATCACGCTGGAGAGCAACTCGATGGTGTACGAGCTGCCGCTCGACGGCAGCCACGCGCCGAACGTGTTTGTCTCGGTCGTGATCGTGAAGGGCGCGGACGACACCAACCCGATCCCCGGCTTCGCCGTGGGGCTCGTCGAGCTGGAGGTCGCGCCCGTCGAGCAGACGCTGGAGCTCCAGGTCACCCCGGACCGCTCGACGGTGGGGCCCGGCGAGGAAGTCACGTACACCGTCCGGGCCGCCGACTTTGAGGGCAACCCGGTGGACGCCGAGGTGTCGCTGGCGCTGGTCGACCTGGCGCTGCTGTCGCTCGTCCCACCGGGCAGCCTGCCGATCACCGACCACTTCTACAACAACGCGGGGCTTGGCGTGCGCACGGCTGTCCCGCTGGCGAACCTCGTGGACCGGCTGAATCAGGTGCTGTTCGACGAGGGTAAGGGCGGCGGTGGCGGCGGTGGCGAGGCCTTCTACGACATCCGCGAGGACTTTCGTGACACCGCCTACTGGGCGGCGACGGTTCGCACGGGCGACGATGGCCTGGCGGAAGTCTCCGTCGAGCTGCCCGACAACCTGACGACGTGGCGCATGGACGCCCGCGCCGTGACGGCGGACACGCTCGTGGGGCAGGAGGAGGTTGACGTCGTGGCATCGCGCCCGCTGCTCGTCCGGCCCAACACGCCGCGCTTCTTTGTGGCGGGTGACGAGGCGACCGTGTCGGCGGTGGTCAACAACAATACCGGGGAGGACATCGAGGCGGCGGTGCGGCTCGACGCGACGGGTGTGAGCGAGGTCGCGGACGAGCTTTCACGCCAGGTGGACATCCCGGCGGGTGGTCGTGTGGAGGTCGCATGGCGGCTCACCGTCGATCAGGCCGCCGACTGGGTTGACCTGACCTTCAGCGCCGAGGGCGGCGGGCTGGCGGACGCCTCAAAGCCGGTGCTCGGCGATCCGGCTCACGACCAGATGCTGCCCGTATACCGCTACGAGGTGCCCGAGACGGTCGGCACCGCCGGGCAGATGGCGGAGGCTGGCGAGCGGCACGAGGGCATCGTGCTGCCGCCGACGATGACGGTGGAGCAGGGCAGCGTGCAGGTGCGCATCGACCCATCGCTGGCCGCGGCGACCGTCGAGGGACTTGAGTATCTGGAGCACTTCCCGTACGAGTCTACCGATATGACCGTCAGCCGCTTCCTGCCCAACGCCCTGACGCTGGCCGCGCTGCGCGAGCTCGACATCGAGGATCAGGACCTCGAAGCCAGGCTGGATGAGCAGGTCCGCACCGGGCTGCAGCGGCTGTACGCGCAGCAGCACGTCGACGGCGGCTGGGGCTGGTTCGTCAGCAGCGAGTCGAACGTGATGGTCACGGGCTACGTCGTGCAGGGGCTGCTGGCGGCGCAGGACGCCGGGCACACCGTCGAGACGCGGGTGCTGGACGATGCGCTGGCCTACCTGCGCGGTCAGCTTCAGCCGCTGGACCGCATCAGCGCGCAGTACGCGCTGCAGCGGCAGGCCTACATTCTCTACGTGCTGGCGGAAGCCGGCGCGCCCGACGTGAGCCGCACGGTGCAGCTCTACGAGGGCCGCCAGAACATGCAGCACTGGGGGCAGGCGCTGCTGGCGCAGGCGATGTGGCTCATCGACCCCGAGGACGACCGGCTGGCCAACTTCGAGGCTGACCTGACGAGCTCGGCCATCCTCAGCGCCACCGGCGCGCACTGGGAAGAGGAGACCGCCGACATCGCCAACTGGAACACCGACACGCGCTCGACGGCGATCATCCTGGGCACGTTTGCGCGGCTGTGGCCCGAATCTGACCTCATACCGAACATCGTGCGCTGGCTGATGGTCGCACGGGAGGGCAGCCACTGGGAGACCACGCAGGAGACCGCCTGGGCGCTCATCGGGCTGACGCGCTGGATGGCCGCCAGCGGCGAGCTGGACGCGGACTACTCGTGGACGTTCAGCTTTAACGGGCGCGAGCAGGCCAGCGGCCAGGCCGCCCGCGAGACGATCCGCGAGGGCGAGCAGCTTACCATCGACGTGGCGGAGCTGCTGCGGGATGAGGTCAACCGGCTGACGTTCGAGCGCACGGCGGGGCAGGGACGGCTGTACTACAGCGCCCATCTGACGGCCTACCTCCCTGTTGAAGAGGTCGAGCCGCTGAGTCGGGGCGTGATCGTCAGCCGCCGCTACCTCGACGCCGAGGGCAATCCGGTCACCGGCGGGACGGTCGGCGATGTCGTCACGGTTGAACTGAGCATCGTGGCCCCGCACGACCTGTACTACCTCGTCGTCGAGGACCCGTACCCGGCAGGCGCGGAGGCCATCAACCCCGAGCTGGAGACGACCAGCGTGCTCGGCCAGCGGCCCATGCTGCAGCCCGATGACCCGCTGGCGCAGGGCTGGGGCTGGTGGTACTTCGCCCAGACCGACCTGCGCGACGAGAAGGCAGTGATGTTCGCCGATCATCTCCCGGCAGGGACCTACCAGTACACGTACCAACTGCGGCTCGGGCTGCCCGGCCAGTACCGGGTGATCCCGTCCACAGCCCGCGAGTTCTACCTGCCCGAGGTCTACGGGCGCGGCGCGGGCAGCGTCTTTACCATCGAAGAGCAGTAATCGCGTTAACCGGGGCGCGGCTCGCCAGAGCCGCGCCCCATCGCTAGCCATCCACTCGAAGGACCCGACAATGCAGATCCAGGTAACTCCCTACCCGGCCGAGATTCTGACCGCCGATTACCGGGCTGCCGGCACAATCCACCTGCGCGGTAACCCCGCCATCTTTGTCAACGACAACGCCGTGCAGCTTTTCACCATCTGTGACGCAACCCTAACGCCGCTTGCGACGGACTGGTGCGTCGGGCAGATGAACACGCCGACCCTCTACGTGCCCAAGGCGTACGTGCAGATCATGGTGCTGGACGAGCTGCGGGCGGCGGACGTTCTGCTGCTGCCGGGCGCGCTCCGGCTGATGGTGTTCACGGATACCTACGCCGTGCGCGGCACCTGCCGCGTAGGAGCGGAGACGCAGCCCGCCGACCTGCTTGGCGAGCTGGGCGGGGCGTTTCTCATGATGACAGGCGCCGAGATCCGCCCGCTGCGCCAGCTGGCAGGCGACGTGCGCCAGTCCGCCGAGCTGATCTTCCTGCACAAGTCGGCGGTGCAGAGCTTCCAGCCGCGATAAACGTGGGGCGGCGGCCTGCCCGGCCAACCTCCGACCAGCCTTAGCATCGCCCCTCACCCCGAGCTTGAGGCGATGCCATCGCCTCAAGCCCACCTCTCTCCCACGGCGGGGAGAGGGGGCCATGCTCGCCGGGGACCCGGCTATTCCCTT
>CAZDLX010000016.1:0-32396 GCA_964506005.1 uncultured Anaerolineae bacterium
GGACTACCTGCTCGGCAAGACGTGGACGACCGACGCCATCTACCGCGAGACGCCCGGCAAGATCGCCCGGCGTCGCGAGGAAAGCTGCCTGACCGTGGAGATGGAGGCGGCGAGCTTTTTCGCCTGCGCCCAGTTTCGGGATGTGACCTTCGCGCAAATCCTCTACGGCGGGGACGACGTGAGCGGCAGCGCCTGGGACGACCGGCAGTGGGTCAGCCGCACCAGCATCCGCGAGCGGCTGTTCTGGCTCGCCGCCGAAGCCTGCACGCGCCTGTAGGCATCAAGTAAAACGGCCCGGCGCGTGCCGGGCCGCTGCATCAGCAGTTGGTGGAATCGCTCAGCCGGTCGAGCCCTGCGGGACCGACGGCGGCCCGGCGTCTCTCACTTCGGATGGCTGGTTCAGGACTTCCGGCTCAAGCTCGTCGCAGGGCGTGACCTGCACCTGCTCCAGCACCTCACGCACTTCCTGATACGAGCCGAACTCGTGGCCGATGTGCGCCCCCGCGTATGTTCCCGTCGCGGCGGCAAGCTCCAGCGCCTCCGGCGGCGACATCTTGCTCATGCGGCCCGCCAGAAAACCGCCGACGAAGGCATCCCATACGCCGCTCGTCGTGCCGGTCTCCTCGTCGAGCACCAGGTTGGCATGCCAGCACCCTTCCTCGTTGACCAGGAACGCTTCGCCGTCCCGGCGGATCTCGACGAGCACCATACGGGCGCCCATCTCGACGAGCGACCGGGCGCTCTCCAGGACAGCGGCCCGCGTGCGGACCGGGTAGTTGAAGAAGGACTCCATCTGCAGGCGGCTCACCGCCACAAGCTCGGGCCCGGCAGGCAGCGCCTCGCGGAGCGCCTCACCGCTCGTCACCAGACCAACCCTCGCCCCTGCCTCCTGCGCGATCTCGACGAGCCAGGCATAGGTATCGTCAGAGACGCCCGGCGGCAGAGGGCCGGCGAACACAACCAGGTCGCCCGGCTGCACGAGCTGTTTGAGCCTGTGCGCGACTTCGACCAGATCATCCCGGCTGATCTCCTCGCGCTCTTCGAGGATCTGGGTTTCGTGGCGGTTGCCGGTGTCGAGAATGATGGTGTTGCTCGGCGTGCGGCCATGCACGCGGATGACTGTATGTTCGAAGCGTTCCGCGGCAAGCAGCGCCTGGTACGAGCGGCCTGTCGGGTCGTCGCCGATCAGCACCAGGGCATGGGCGCGCCGGACCAGACTGTGCAGCGCCCGCGCAATGTCAACGCCCTGGCCGGCCGGGTCGAGCCGCGTTGATTCCTCTGTACGGTTGTGATACCCTACAGCCAGATAATGCGTGATCAGCGTGCGATCAAGCGAGGGGCTGAGTGTGACGGTAATGACGTTGGGTTCCTGGGTTTCCGGTGTTTCTTCCACGTTGTTCGCTCCTTGCCTGCCCATTGCTCTCCATACGTAAGTAAGTATAACCTGTGATGCTGTGGCAAGACGCCGCCGACACGCTGCGCACCCTCGTCACCACGCCTCGCTTTGGACTCGTCACCGACGTTGACGGGACGATCAGCCCCATCGTGCTCAATCCGGATGACGCCCGGGTTACCGCCCGCAACCGCGAGCTGCTGGAGGCGCTTGGCCTTGAGCTGCCGCTGGTCGCCGTCATCTCGGGGCGCACGGCGGCGGATGTGCATACCCGCGTTGGCCTGCCACACGTACGGTACATCGGCAATCACGGCTTCGAGCAGTGGAGCACCGAGCGCAACGAGGCCGAAGCTGTGTCCGAGGTCGCGCTGTTCCGGCCTGCCCTCGAGCAGGCTCTCCAGGCGCTGCGCCCGCTGCTCATCCCAGGCATGCGCCTCGAAGACAAGCTCTGGACACTGTCTCTGCACTACCGGCAGACGGACGATCCGCTCAGGGCGGAGGTCGAGTACCGGCCCATCCTGCAGAATATCGCCCGGCAGCACGGCCTGACGCTCTCGCAGGGGCGCAAGGTCTTCGAGCTGCGCCCGCCGATCCAGGTCAACAAGGGCACGGCGCTGCGCGGCCTCGTCACGCTGCACGAGCTGGAGGCGGCCCTGTTCATCGGCGATGACACCACAGACGTCGATGCCTTCCAGGCCGCGCGAGCCCTGCGCAGCGAGAGCCTGTGCCAGATCTACGGCGTGGGCGTTCTATCCGACTCGACACCCGAGCCGGTGCGCGAAAACGCCGACTGGTTTGTGGAGGGCGTCGTCGGCGTGGAGTCGCTGCTGGCCTGGCTGCTGGAGACCCGCAGGGCATCTTCCACCTGAGCCGCAAACCAGTTGCGCACGCCGGCGTTCCGCACGCGCTCGCGCAGCACCTGTGCCCGCCGCCGGCGCTCTTCCGGCGGCATCGTCAGCGCGCGGTGCATCGCCTCCGACGTGCCGTGAATGTCGAACGGCGAGACGACGAGCGCCTGCTCGCCGAGCTCGAAGAAGGCCCCCGCATACTCCGAGAGCAGCAGCACGCCGTCGCGCTGGTTGACGAGCACACCCTCCTTGGCGACCAGGTTCATGCCATCCGCGATGGGGTTGACGAGCAGCACGTCGTACAGCTGCATGGCGGCGATGGCGCGGTGGTAGTTGTCAC
This sequence comes from uncultured Anaerolineae bacterium, assembly GCA_964506005.1. Classification (GTDB taxonomy): domain Bacteria; phylum Chloroflexota; class Anaerolineae; order Aggregatilineales; family UBA3940; genus UBA3940. The sequence continues at coordinate 2,582 of CAZDLX010000016.1, forward strand.
CGACCACGAGGCGCACCGGCTCCCACAGCTCGTCGCTGTACTTCGCATTGATGAGGCCCGCCTCCGCCATAATATCGCGCAGGTAGTTCTGGTACTCGTCGACCTCCATCCGCGAGGGGACCAGCAGGGCCAGCATCTGCACGCGTCCGCGATGCTCGGGGTAGCGCTCCAGCAGCGAGCGGTAGGCTTCCAGCCCGCGCAGAATGTTCTTGCTCGGCTCGACGCGGTCAACGCGCAGAATCAGGTCCCGGTCGCCGATCATGTCGAGGATCTGCGAGGTCAGCAGGCGCGTCTCCGCCTCGGTCGTCATCTGCTCGATCTGTTCGACGTCGACGGAGATGGGGTAGGCAACCGCCTCGATCATCCGCCCCTCGTAGTAGATGCGGTCACGCGCGCCGCGCGAGTGCGCTTCAGGGACGTAGAAGCGGCAGGTCTGGACGAAGTTGAACGCATCCTTCTGCGTCTGGAAGCCGATGCGATCCGACTGCAGCAGGCTCGTCAGCAGCGTAAGCCGCATCTCTTCGGGCAGGATGCGCCAGGCATCCGGGCCGGGCCAGGGGATGTGAACAAACGGCTGGATGTGCACCCGCTCGCCCAGCCGCTCCCGCAGGAAGCGGGGCACCAGGTACAGGTGGTAGTCCTGCGGCAGGACGATAACGGGCCGGTCGCCGGTTTTGCCCACGCTGCCCGCGATGGCCTCCGCGAACAGCCGGTTCATCTCGACGTAGCCGTTGTGCCACGCGTCCCACGTCTCTGCCGTGATCGAGGGCGTGCGGGGGATGTCCCACAACTGGTGCTGGATGAACCACAGCAGCGGGTTGGCGATCTCGCTGTAGTACTTGCGGTACATCGTCTTCTCGGGCCGGATCAGGCGCAGGCGCACGCCTTCCACCTCGGCGGGCTGCCCGGTGTGCTGCCGGGCCCACTGCCGGTCGCCGGCGCTCATCGCCGAGGCAACCCACAGCAGCTCGTGCTGCTCCGCCAGAGCCGCCAGCGCAGTGACCAGTCCCCCCGCTCCCCGTTTGGCCACCAGCGAGCCGTCTGGCTTCACCTCAAAGTGGATCGGTCCGCGGTTCGACGCGATGACGATCAGCGGCTTTTGGCCATCAGTCCCCATTGGTATCTCATCCCCCTTAACGTAAGTCGATTCTAGCAGCCCGCCCGAGGCACGGTCCACTGGCCCGCGCGGGCATCAAAAAACCGGAACACGTTTTGCGACGCCTCCGGTCTTTTTCTGGAGCCGGCCTGCCGGGTTGGCAGCCGGCAGATATATACTAGCGGTTGCGTGACTGCCGCCGCCGTGCGCGGCGGATGGCCTTCTTCTTCTCGATACGGCGCTGCTCGCTGGGGCTCATGTACCAGCGCTTGCGCCGGGCATCGGTCAGGATGCGGCTCTTCGTAACCTGCTTGCGAAATCGCTTCAGGAGCTGTTCTTCGGACTCGCCCTGTCGTCTCTCAACGTGGACCATAATGAGTACCTCCAATTGCTGGATTTACATCTATGAACTTTGCTAACTGGTGGCAAAATCGAGGCCGGGCACAGCCTGCACCGTGCCCGGCCTTTCCGACTTCGTAACCGGTCAGGCCATCTCGGCGGAGCCGGACATGGACTGCTGGGTTTGCTCGCGCTGCTCGCGCTCGTTCTCCATGCGGTCGTGCATCCACTGCTCCTGCTCCTCCGCCGTGACGGCGTCGAGGCTCAGGGCAATGCGCTTCTGCTCGCGGTCGATGTCGATGATGCGCACCAGCACCTCATCGCCTTCATGCAGCAGGTCGGACACATCCTCTGTGCCGAAGGAAGTCATCTCGCTGATGTGCACCAGCCCTTCTAGCTGGTGGGGCAGGGCCACGAACACCCCGAAGTCGGCGACGTTCGTCACCTCGCCGGTGACAAGCGCGCCAATCTCGAAGTGGTCGGCGACCTCGTCCCACGGGTCGGGCATGAGCGCGGCACGGTTCAGGCTGATGCGCTGGTTGCGCAGGTCTACGTCGTCGACGCGCACCTCAACCTCGTCGCCGATCTTGAGCACGTCGCTCGGGTGGTTCACGTAGCGGCGATCCAGGTTGGAGATGTGCACCAGGCCGTCGATGCCGCCGATGTCCACGAAAGCGCCGAAATCGACCAGGCCGACGACCGTCCCGCGGACAATGGAGCCGACTTCCAGATCCTCCAACAGCCGCTGCTTGACCGCCTGCTGGGCCTCGCGCTCGCTCAGGATAAGGCGGTTGCGCTCGCGGTTGACCTCGACGACCTTGACCTGCAGCTTGCCGCCGATCATGTCGTTCTTGGCCTCGCGCAGCGAGTCGCCCGACGCCGAGCGCGGGATCTCTGCCACGTGAGACTGCGGGATGAAGCCCCGGATGCGGCCAAAGGTGGCCAGCAGGCCGCCCTTGTTGTAGCCGACAACGGTAGCCTCGACGACCTCGCCGCTCTCCATCAGCGTCTCAGCACGCTCCCAGTCCGCCTGCTGCAGCGCCTTGTTGATCGAGACGATGAGATCGCCGTCCTGGTCCATCGGCTGCAGCACGTAGACGAGCACGTGCTGGCCCGCTGCCAGGCTGTCACGCATCTCGTCGCTGAGGCGGTCGAGGTCCTGCCGAGGCACGAACGCGTCACGCTTCAGCCCAACGTCGACGATAACCTCGTTCTCCCCCACTTCGAGGATCTCGCCCTCGAGAATCTGGCCGCGCCGCGGGCTCTCGTAGTCGTACGCATCGAGCATCTCGGCGAAGCTCAGCTCGTCTTCCAGATTATTCTGATCCGGCATCTGGACCGGGTCAGTGGTATTTAAGCTGTCCACAGTGAGTGGTCTACCTCCTCTTAAAGATTAGCGGTTAGCCAAAACCGCTTTCTGTAACCAGTCAGAGTCTGGCTGGGCACAGAAAGCGGTTCCAGGGAAGGGCTCTCGATGGTGCGTGACGCGGTGGCTGCGCGCCGTCCCGTGTGTCAGTTTCTAGAAATTGTCGCTGGCTCTTGCCAGTTGGTCGACCTCCAGATTCATACGTCCTTGAATCGGGATAACTGCATGACTCTGTGCCTAATGGCCGTGTGCTATACTATTGGTTGCGTACTTTAAAGACAAACTTCGTCTTTTGTTCCTCGTTAACGTTGTGCCGGTCTCCCGGCAGTCAGATCGCCTCGCCACCGATCTAACCTGCATCTGATTATAGAACACCCTTTCCGGTCTCGCAAACGTCGAGACCGTTATTTATATCACTCTAATCTTCTTAATTTGGCATGCGAATCTGGAGTCATGTCACTTGACTCGCGCCGATCAGAATGTAATTATGGAAGAAGTTCTAAACGCCCACTCCTCGTCACTTGTCACCCCTCATCTCCCCTGACGTTTACAACTGAAGCTGCAATCATGGCCCCACGGGAGCCTCTACTGGCTCCTGCAGTTGGCTTATTGCTGTGGCAGTCCTTTGATACAAGCTGTACAATTAATATACTTATCTTAGACATATCGAGCAGGGCATATGAGTCACGTCGTGGTTATTGGTGCGGGGATGGGCGGGCTGGCCGCAGCGCTGCGGCTGCGCCACCTCGGCTTTGAGGTAACGGTGCTGGAGAAGCAGGCACGTCCCGGTGGGCGCAGCAACCTCATCGAGGAGCGCGGCTTCCGCGTTGATACCGGGCCGACGATCCTCGTCATGAAGGACGCGTTCGAGGATACCTACCGGGCTATCGGCCAGGACCTGAACGCGCGGCTGGAGTTCGTGCAGCTCGACCCTAACTACCGCATCTACTATCACGACGGCACCCACCTCGACCTGTTCAGCAACATGGCGCGGCTGGCCGAAGAGGTCGAGCGCGTCGCGCCGGGCAGCCGCGAGCGGCTGTTCCGCTTCATCGGCGAGGGCGCGCTCAAGTACGAGCTGGGCATGGACTTCGTCGACCGCAACTTCGACCGCATCACCGACCTCGCCAACCCGGTGGCGCTGTTCCGCCTGCTGCGCACCAGCGCCCACCAGAACCTGTACAAGCAGGTCGCGGGCATCTTCGACGGCAATGACAAGCTCGCCAAGGCATTCTCCTTCCACTCGATGTTCCTGGGGCTCTCGCCGTTCGACGCGCTGGCGATGTACAGCCTCATCACCTACGCCGACCTCGCGCTCGGCATGTGGTACCCGGTCGGCGGCATCTACAGCATCGTCGAGGACATGGTGCTGCTCGCCGGCGAGATGGGTGTGCGGCTGCGGACAAGCGCACCGGTCGAGCGCATCTGCGTAGATGGGGGCCGCGTGCGCGGCGTGCGGCTGCAGTCCGGAGAGGAAGTCCAGGCGGACGTCGTCGTCTCAAACGCCGACCTGCCCTACACCTATCGCGAGTTGATCGAGCCCGAGCACCGCCGCCGCTACACCGATGCGCGCCTCGACCGCATGCAGTATGCCTGCTCCGGCTACATCCTGTACCTGGGCGTCGACCGCACCTACGACCATCTGCGCCACCAGGGCCTGTACTTCTCCGAGGACTACCGCGCCAACCTGGACGCCATCTTCAAGACCGGCACGCTGCCCGCCGAGCCGTCGTTCCACCTCAACGTGCCCACCATCACCGACCCGGGCCTCGCGCCGCCGGGCCACAGCCTGATCTACGTGCTCGCGCCGATGCCCAACCTGACCGCCGGCATCGACTGGGACGAGGCGGCGCCCATCGTGCGCGAGCAGCTCATCGGCCAGCTTGAGCGCATCGTCGACCCCGAGCTGCGGCAGCACATCGTCTGGGAGCGCGATTACCGCCCGACAGACTGGCTGCACGATATGAACGCCGTGCACGGCACCGCGTTCGGCTCGCTGGCGCACGGCTTTTTCCAATCCTCGTACTTCCGGCCCAACAACAAGGCGGCAGACGTCGAGGGGCTGTATTTCGTCGGGCAGGGGACATACCCGGGCATCGGCATGCCGATGGTCCAGATCTCGTCCCGCCTGGTTGCAGAAAGGATCGCGCAGGAATGCCGCTAATCCAACGGCTCGTCCGGCTGCCGCTCGCAGTGGGCGGCCAGAGCAGCAGCGACATTTCCCTAGAGGCGGATTACGCGACCTGCCGCCGCGTGATGCGTGCCGCCAGCAAGAATTACTCGTTCGCGAGCACCGTTCTGCCCGCCAGCCGCCTCAAGCACGTCGAGGCGCTGTACGCCTTCCTGCGTGTGGGCGACGACCGGGTAGACGTGTCGCACCAGGGCTTCGCCTCGGCGCTGCACGCCATCGACGACTGGGAGCGCAAGTACCGGCACGTCTTCGAGACGGGCGACAGCCCGGACCCGGTGATGCGCGCCTACTACGACACGGCAGCCCGCTTCGGCATCCCCGCCGAAACGATGTCGACCTATTTCCAGGCCATGCGCGACGACCTGACGATCAACCGCTTCCCGACGTTCGGCGACCTGCTGCGCTACATGGACGGCAGCGCCGTCCCGGTGGGGCGCGCCATGACGTACATCCTCGGCACTCGCCAGCCGTACACGCTGGAACAGGCGCTGCCCGGCGCAGATGCGCTCTCCATCGCCATGCAGCTCAGCAACTTCTGGCGTGACATCGGCGAGGACTGGGCGCGGATTGGGCGGGTGTACATCCCTCAGGAGGACCTGGCCCGCTTTGGCTACGAGGAAGCCGACCTCGCCGCCGGGCGGGTAGACCGCCGCTTCGTGAATCTGCTGGAGTTCGAGTTCGAGCGCACGGAACGCTACTACGCGCAGGCCCGGGAGAGCGTGATGATGCTCGGGGCGGGCCGCTGGGGTGTGATGAGCGGCCTGGAGATTTACCGGGCCATCCTGCCGGGCATCCGGCGCAACGGCTACGATGTGTTCAGCCAGCGGGCGCGGGCCACCGACCTCCGCAAGGCGGGTCTGGTCGCCCGGTCGGTGCTGGCGTGGCTCGCGTGGTGAGCCGGCGGACCTGCGGCCGACTGGCGGGGCGAGCATGGTGACAGGCTTCCTGTCCCAGCATCTGGCGGGCGTGGCGTTCTTTATGGGCGTAGTCCTGCTGATCGCGCTTTCCAACCTCGCGGCGCTGCGGCAGCTGGCGCGCTCTGGCAGGCCTGCCCCAGCGCCGCGCGTGTCGATTCTGGTGCCCGCCCGCAACGAGGAGCACAACATCGAGGCCTGCGTGCGCTCGCTGCTGGCGCAGCGCTACCCCTCCTTCGAGGTGCTGGTGCTCGACGACGGCTCGACCGACCGCACGGGCGAGATCCTGGCTGCCCTGCACACGGAGGACCCCCGGCTCCGCGTGCTCGGCGGTACCCCGCTGCCCGCCGGCTGGCTCGGCAAGCACTGGGCCTGCCAACAGCTTGCTAAAGCGGCCAGCGGCGCGCTGCTGCTCTTCGCCGACGCGGACACGCGCCACCACCCCGACGCGCTCGCCAACGCGGTCGCCGCGCTGCAGGCGGAGGATGCCGACCTCGTCACCGCGCTGCCGCGGCAGGTGGTCGGCACCTGGGCCGAGCGGCTGGTGATCCCCATCCTGCCCTGGAGCGTGCTCTCGTTCATGCCGCTGGCCATCGCGCACCGGGTCCGGCTGCCGCTGCTGGCGGTGGCTGTCGGGCAGTTCATGCTGTTCCGCCGGGCGGCCTACGACGCAGTAGGCGGGCATGCGGCGGTGCGTACCAGCCCGGTGGACGACATCGCGCTGGCGCGGCGGATCAAGGCGGCGGGGCTGCGCTGGCGGCTGGTGGACGGCGCGGGGCGCGTCGAGACGCGCATGTACCGGGGCAGGGCGGAGGTCGTGGCGGGGATCAGCCGCACGCTGTACGCCGTGTTCGGCAACCTGCCCGCGCACCTGTTCGTCTGGCTGTGGCTGGGCGTGGCGTTCGTCGAGCCGCCGGTACTGCTCGCGGCGGCGGCGCTCGGCGCGCCGCTGCCCGGTGAGGCGGTCATACTGGCGGCGGGCTGCGTCGCGGCGGCGCTCGTGCTGTGGCTGATAACCGCCCTGCGCTTCCAATTCCCGCTGTACCTGGCGCTGCTGTACCCGGTCGTTGTGGCGGTCGGCGTCGGGATCGCGCTGCGCTCGGCGGTGCTGACCGCCCTCGGGCGCACCACCTGGAAGGGCCGCCCCGTCGTGCGCGGCAGTTGAGGCATGGCGCGTGCGGGCGTTGTATTCTTAAAGGTAATTACATGAGGTGGTATCGTTGACTTATTTTGGAGTGCTTGGAACGTTCATCCTTCCACCGCTGGTGGTGCTGCTCATCCTCGTCCCGCGGGACGTGTGGCGCGGCAAGGCGGCCAGCCGTTTGCCGTACGCGGCTGTGCTGCTGCACGTGCTGATCGCCGTGCTCTACACCACGCCCTGGGACAACTACCTCGTCGCCACCGGCGTGTGGTGGTATGACCCGGCTCTCGTAACCGGCCTGCGCATCGGCTGGGTGCCCATCGAGGAGTACACCTTCTTCGTCGTGCAGACCCTGCTCACCGGGCTGTGGACCGTCGAGCTGATGCGCTGGCTGCGCCCCGCGCCCAACTTCCGCCCCAACAGCAGCTTTCGCGCCGGCGCGACGATGCTCGCCGGGCTGCTGTGGCTCGGCGCGCTGGTGATACTGCTCTCTGGCTGGCAGCCGGGCCGCTACCTGGCACTGATTCTCGTCTGGGCGCTGCTGCCCCTCGCGCTGCAGCTCGCTTATGGCGCCGACATCCTGCTGGCCAACGTGCGGCTGCTCGCCGCGGCGATCATCCCGCCGACTCTGTACCTGTGGCTGGTGGATGCGCTGGCCATCACCGACGGCACGTGGACGATCAACCCGGCGCAGACCACCGGCTTCAGGCTCGGCCCGCTGCCTGTCGAAGAGATGCTGTTCTTCCTGATGACCAACGTGATCATCGTCTACGGCATCACGCTGATGCTCTCCCCGGCAGGCGCGCACCGGTTCGCAGGGCTGCGCACCCGGCTTCGGGGCCGCCCGCGCGGCGCGGAGCGCATCCCGCTTGACATCGCGGAGGAGTCCCGGAGCTGACCCATGCCCAAACCTATTCCCACCCCTGACGGCGAGACGAGCTGGCACGCGCTGCGAGCCATGCTGCGCGAGGGGCACCCTTACGCCGCCGTGGAGGTCTTCCACCGGGCGCTCGGCGACGTGTTCCGCATCACGCTGCCGGGCTTCCAGCCCGTATTCATGGCCGGGCCAGAGGCGGCGCGCTTCGTGCTCGTCGAGGCGCGAGACCAGCTTCGCTGGCGCAACGAGGCAGACCCGGTCACGGGGCTGCTGCGGCGCGGCGTGCTCGTCGTGGACGGCGAGGAACACGACCACGTGCGGGGTATCATGACGCCTGCCCTGCACCGGCGCCAGCTTGAGGGCTACGCGGACATCATGCTGCGGCGCGCGGACCAGGTCATGGCGGGCTGGCCGGATGGCGGCACGGTGGACATGCTAGTCGAGATGCGGAAGATCACGCTGCTGGTGCTGATGGACGCCCTGTTCGACGTGGACTTCACGCCCGAGCTGGACCGGCTGTGGGGCGCTGTCCTCGCCGCGATCAAGTACGTCTCGCCGGGGCTGTGGATGATCTGGCCCGGCGTGCCCCGCCCGCAGCTCGCCGCCCCCATCGAGCGGCTGGACGCCTACCTGTACCGCATCATCGCCGAGCGCAGGGCGAGGCTGGCGCAGGGCGGCGAGGGCCACGACCTGCTGAGCACGCTCATCCAGGCGGGGCTGGACGACGATCGCGTGCGCGACCAGGTGCTCACCATGCTCATCGCCGGGCACGACACCAACACCGCACTGCTCGCCTGGTCGCTGTACCTGCTGGGCAGCCACCCCCAGGCACTTGAGCGCGCCAGCGCGGAAGTCCGCGAGACGCTTGGCGAGGCACCGCCGGCGCTGGAGTGCATCAACCAGCTTGAGTACGTGACCTGCGTGCTCAAGGAGGCGTTGCGCCTGTACCCGCCCATCCACCTCGGCTCGCGCATCGCCGCCGCGGACCTGGAGTACGATGGCTACCGCATCCCCGCCGGGGAGCGCGTCGTGTACTCGATCTACCTGACGCAGCGGGACCCGCACTACTGGGGAGACCCCGACGCCTTCATCCCCGAGCGGCACGCCTCCGGACAGCGGCAGGCCCCATACACCTGGCTGCCGTTCGGCGGTGGGCCGCGCAACTGCATCGGCGCCGGGTTCGGCATGATGGAGGGCAGGCTCGTGCTGGCGAGGGTGCTCCAGACGCACGACGTGGCGCTCACCGGGCGCGGAATCCGCCCGCGTATGGCGGCAACACTCGAACCGCGCCCCGGCGTCGAGATGCAGGTGCGCCGCGCCTAATTACAGTTTCCTGAATACCCTGAGACGTCTGCGGCGGGCCAATGGCCCGCCTTTTTTGGCTGCCATCCGCCCTATACGGCGAGCCGTCTTTCAGATATTTAGGTGATATTTACAGGGGGTTTGGGACTTTTTTAGGTCTGGTGAGTAAGGTAAAAGCGAGACCAGTTTTATTCTTTTGAGCCAACGCTTACCGGGTCTCGTCTGGCGGCACGGGCAGGCGGGTTTTCGCGTGTGCGGCGGCTCCCGGTGTGGCAAGTCGAGCGGAGAGCAGAGATGGCACAGCAGTCGGAACGGCAGCACCCCTTCCACCTCATCAAAGAGGGGATGACGGTACAGGACGTTGGTGGTAACAAGGTCGGCGACGTAAAGACGGTATTCTTCGGCAACGTCGATGACCGGGCAATCGAGACAGGCGGTATGGCAGCCGACTCGCCGGCAGTTGACCTCACCGGCGACGAGACATTGTTCGAAAATCTGGACGACGTTTTTCAGGACGAGATGCCGCGCGAGCTTGCCGCGCGTCTGCTGAATAACGGCTATGTGCTCGTCGGGGGTGGGCTGCTGCGTCGAGACCGCTTCGTACTGCCAGACCAGATCGAGCGGATTGGTGACGACGTGGTCTACCTGAATACAGACGTCGAAGGGCTTATTACTCGCTAGCTGCGTTAACCGGCTGGCGAGTCGGAGTGACGTAATGCTGGGTAGGAAGAAACCGAACAGCGAAGTACGCGTCGAGCTGATGACGTGGGGTGTGATCCTCATCGTCGTCAGTGTTATTTATGTGCTGTTTCGCCACCTCGGCAGCCTTGCCGTCTCCATGATGCTGTTCTTTCCCGGCCTGATCCTGCTTGGCTCTGCGATTGTGCAGGATATCCGGGTCGGCTGGGGGTCAAGCTGGTTCACCTACTTGCTCGCCATCCTGCTCATCGCAACCGGGCTGGCGGGCCTGATCAACCACCTGATGGGCGACGTACTGCGCATCCCGTGGTTCATTATCGCGCTGTTTGAGCTCGGCGCAGTGCTCGTCGCCAAGGCTCTCTACGATCCCGATCCGCGTGTTGAGCGCTGACCCTGCCGTCCGCGAAGGTGCGGCGGACAGCTTACCTGTAGGTTATTCCGCCAACGGCTAGCTTCTGCTGTAAAGTATCCGTGCAGCTTATTGAATAGACAGGCTAGAGAGTGGCTCGACCCGCAGACACAGTCCAATGGAGGCGCCAGCCACCTGCTGCCATGCGCTACATAAGCGCGGTCGCGGCGACGGTCGTTGCCATACTGCTGCGTTATGCGGTCGATCCCGTCCTGGGTAACCAGTTTCCGTTTGTTACGTTCTTCCTGGCCGTGCTTGTCGCGGGCTGGTATGGCGGCTTTGGCCCGGCCATTGTCGCGATTGTGCTGGGGACGCTCGCCACAAGCTGGCTGTTCATCCCGCCGCGCGGCCTGCTCACCATCACCGGCACGGCGAACTTCGTCGGCTCGTTGATCTACGTCGTCGTCGGGCTCGCGATGGCCCTGCTCACCCAGTCACAGCGGCGGCAGCGGCAGCGAGCGCAGGCCAACGCCCGGCTCGCGGAGGAGCACCTGGGGCGGCTGCAGCGCGAAGTGGCACAGCGCAAGCGGTTCGAGCAGCGGCTCAGCACGAGCGAGGCCCGCTTCCGGGCGGTGGTCGAGGGCGCGCCGGTGGCCATTATCGCGCTTGACCAGGAAGGCCGCATCCGCATGGCCAACCACAGCGCGACCCGGCTGTTTGGCTACGAGCGGGAGGAAATGCTCGACCAGACGCTGGATCTGTTTGTCCCCGAGAAATACCAGGAGATCCATGCTGGCCACAGATCAGGCCACTTTGAGACCCCACAGATCCGCGTGCTGGAGGAGGATCACGGGCTGCGCGGGCGGCGCAGCGACGGCAGCGAGTTTCCCATCGAAGTCGCGGTCAACTATGTCCCGACCGGCGAAGACATGCTCGCACTGGCATTTATCACCAACATCACCGAGCGCCAGAAACGCCGGGAAGCGCTGAGAGAGAGCGAGGCGCGCTTCCGCATCATGGCCAACAGCGCGCCGGTGATGATCTGGGTGGCTGGTTCCAACGGCAAGCGCAGCTTCTTCAACGAACCCTGGCTTGCTTTTACAGGCCAGTCGATGGATGACGAGCTGGGCGACGGCTGGACCAGGGAGGTGCACGCCGACGACCTCGAAGCCTGCCTGCAGACTTACCGGAAAGCCTTCGAACGCCGCGAACGCTTCGAGATTGAGTACCGGCTGCGGCGGGCCGACGGCGAATACCGCTGGGTGCTGGATACCGGAATTCCGCGCTTCTCGGGAAGCGGCGCTCTCCAGGGCTATATCGGATCGGCCATCGACATACACGAGCGCAAGCACGCCGAGGCCATCCAATCCTTCCTGGCCGAGGCAAGCGATATCCTGGCATCTTCGCTGGACTACACGACGACACTGCGGCATGTCGCCGAGCTTGCGGTGCCGCGCATCGCAGACTGGTGCGCCATCGACCTGGTCGCTGGAGATAACATCGAACGCGTCGCGATTGCACACGCCGACCCGGCAAAGGTAGAGCTGGCGGAGGAGTACCGGCGTCGCTTCCCGCCAAGGCTGGAGTCTGAAGGCGGCGTGGCGCAGGTCATGCGCACCGGGCAGCCAGAGCTCTACTGGCAGATTGGCCAGGAACAGATCGATGCCCTCGAAGACGAGGGCCTGCGCGACATGCTCACGTCGCTGGGGCTGCGCTCGCTGCTCGCGGTACCACTTGCCGTGGGCGGGCGAGTGCTCGGTGCGCTGACGCTCGTCACCTCCGAGTCGGGCCGCCTGTTCGACCAGGCCGACCTGCGGCTGGCTGAAGAACTCGCCCGCCGGGCTGCCCTTGCAGTAGACAACGCGCAGCTTTATCACGACGTCAACGAGCAGCGAGAGCACCTGCATGTCACCCTGTCCAGTATCAGCGACGCGGTGATTGCAACCGATGCAGCGGGCACTGTTACCTTCATGAACGACATCGCCCGGTCGCTCACCGCCTGGCATGGCGAGGAGGCCATCGGCCAGCCCGTTGACGACGTTCTGCCTTTGCTGGACGAGGAAACGGGTGAGCCGCTCGCCAGCCCCGTAAGTCGCGTGCTGTCCGGCGGGCAGGTCGTCGAGATCCCGGAGCACGCGCTGCTCGTCACGCGGGATGGGCGGCGAATTCCCATCGACGACAGCGGGGCGCCGATCAGGGATGCGCTCGGCCAGATCATCGGGGCGGTGCTCGTCTTTCGCGACATCACCTCGCGGCGTGAGTCCCGCCGGCAGCTCGAGGAATCGCTGGATCGCACGCGAGACCTGTATGAGATCAGCCGCCAGATCAGCGGCCTGCGAACGCCGCAGGAGATTCTGGAGCCGCTGCTCCAGAGCCGCTACCTGCAGGGCGTCGGCCGGGCCAGCATCCTGGTGTTTGATCACCCCTGGGAGGACAGGCCGCCGCGCAGCATCGAGCTGGTGGCAAACTGGACCCTTGACAGCCGTGAGGACCGTGTCGGCGAACAATACGCCTTCGCAGACTATGAGCTGGCCAACCTGTACTCGTCCAGCGACCCGGTCGTCGTGGCGAATGTGCAGACGGATCCGCGGCTGGCCAACCCGCTGAAGGAGCTGCTGGCGCAGCTCAATACGTACAGCATGATTTCCTACCCGCTGATCGCGGCCGGGGAGTGGTACGGTATCCTGAGCCTGCACTGGTCCCAGCCGTACTCCGCCGAGGAGCGCGTCACGCGGCACATTCGCGGGCTGGCAGACCAGATAGCGGCTGCGGTCTATAACAGCCGTCTGCTCGAATCGGAGGCGGAGGCGCGGCGCGTTGCGGAAGAGGCCAACCTGCTGAAGCTCAAGTTCCTGGCGATGGTCTCGCACGAACTGCGCACGCCGCTGACCTCGATCCAGGGCTTTGCCTCGACGCTGCTGGCCGACGACATTGAATGGGACGCAGACAGCCAGCGGGATTTCATTCGCATCATCAACGAGGAATCCGACAAGCTGACGGACCTTATCGAGCAGCTTCTCGATCTCTCTCGCCTTGAAGCGGGGATGCTCGCCATCACACCCGAGCCGCGGCAGGTTCACCAGGTGCTGCAGACGGCGCTCCCACAGCTCAGCGTGCTGGCGGCGAGCCACCGCCTGACCATCGACGTGCCTTCCAGGCTGCCGCCTATCCTGGCCGACGAACACCGCATCGGGCAGGTGCTGAGCAACCTGGTCAGCAACGCGGCTCGCTACGCGCCACCGGACACCGTGATCCGCATCTCGGCAAGCCGCGAGCACGGCGCAGTGCGCTTTGAAGTCAGCGACCAGGGCCCGGGCATCCCGCCGGAAGACCGCCTGCAGGTGTTCGAGGCGTTCCGGCAGGCCCGCAACCGCCCTGGCACCAAGAGCGAGAAGGGAGCTGGCCTCGGGCTGGCCATTGCGCGCGGGCTCGTGGAGGCCCACGGCGGGCGCATCTGGATCGGCGATGGCCCCGATGACGGAACCACTGTATGCTTTACGTTACCCACTTATCGTGAAGAGACGATAGAATTAGAAGTGAAACGCGACTCTTAGGTAATCATATGAAAACCATCCTTGTTATTGAAGACGAAGCGAATATCCGGAAGTTCATCAGTGTTAACCTGGCAGCCAGGGGCTACCGCGTCATCGAGGCAGAAAGCGCCGAAGAAGCCCTTGAGATCCTGGAGCAGACGATGCCGGCAGCGGCACTGCTCGACATCCGGCTGCCGGGTATGGACGGCTGGGCCCTGCTCTCCGAAATTGCCGAGAACCCGCACTTGTCCAATCTTCCTGTGGTAGTGGTCACCGGTTCGATCGTTCACCACGCCATCGAGGCGACGAACTACGACAACCTCGTTGACGTGCTTGCCAAGCCAATCCAGGTCCCTCACCTGCTGAGGAGTGTGAGCAGAGCCGTCGAACGCCACACGATCTAGCTCGCTGTGGGAGCGCTGGCCTGCTCCCCGGCGATTGGGCGTGGTCCGGTGATGACCCTGGGCATAGCCGCAGTTCTGCACTCGTCTGCGGCGCGCTGGTCAAAACCTGGCTCATCTGCGACAATAGGCCAGACGCGCATGCTCCAGCCTGAGTCAGCCTGAGTGCTACGGGCAACACGGAGGGGCAATCGATGAGCCAGCACACCGAGAGAGACATCACCGCCGCCCTGGTTAGCCGGGACCCGTTCTTCCTGTTTGCCTCACGAGCCCTGCTCGGGCGCTCTCGTCGCATTCGTATTTACGCTACAGCCTCCGATCTCGTCATGCTGCGCAGCGGGAACAGCTTGAACCGCGTCGCGGCAGTGATCTGCGATCTCGACACGGTCGAAGACCCGGCAGTGTTCAACAACGGCCTCTGCGACCTGCTGCGCGATGTTCCCTCAATCAAGGTTCTGTGTGTGGGCGAGGGTGTACTGCCCTCAGCCCCGAACCTCGTCGGCGACGCGCCAATTCACGCGCTGCTCTCAAAGAGCGACCTGGGCTACAGCCTGCATCTGGCGATTCAGGCGGTCGTAGCCCACGACGCCATACTGCTCAGCCCGAGGAGCAGCGCACACGCCGCCGCCAACAGCCACCTGGCCAGGCATGGTCAAACAATCAAGCCGGAAGTGCCGCACCCGAATCTGACAGAGCGTATCGCCGAGATCGTCATGTGGCGTATCTTCATCGGCCTGGACAATCCCGACATCCGCGACGAGCTGCTGCTGGGCGACGACACCGTGCGCGGCTACGTCTCGATGGCCTATCAGGCGCTCGGTGCGACGAACGAGCTTGAGGCATTCGACGCGCTTTCCGACTGGTGGTGGATGACGCGTTTCGCGCCGCTCATGCGGTAGAGACGCGCCCCGACGTCGCCAGGACACCCCGCTTTAACCGCATCCAAACCGCCTGCCTTGCACTTTTTTGTGCCGCTTCTTGACTTAGAACGCACGTTCGTGCTATGATAACCGCAGACCATCGAACCCATGTGCTAGCAGTTAGTGTGGGGGGCGCTACTGCTTGCTGGCACGTTGAGCACTGAGAGGAAGTGACAATGGCAGAGGTAAAGCTGTCCCGGCGGCAGGAGTCCATTCTCAAGTTCATCGGCAATTTCGTCGATGAAAATGGCTATCCGCCAACCATCCGCGAGATCGGCACGGCGTGCAGTATCTCGTCGACATCCGTCGTCAACTACAACCTGAACAAATTGGAACGCGCCGGCCTGCTCGTCCGTGACCGCGAAGTATCGCGCGGGCTGCGGCTGGTGGCGGGGGACGGCGTCTCGAAGAACCTGTTCCGCGTGCCGCTGGTAGGGCGGATCGTCGCCAGCGAGCCTGTGCCGGTTCCCGGCTCAGACTTTTCGATCTTCGGCGCGGACGAGTCCATCGAGCTCACCCGGGACATGGTAGACCCCTCCGACGACCTGTTCGCGCTGCAGGTCAAGGGCGATTCGATGGTTGACGCCATGATCAACGACGGCGACATCGTAATCATGCGCCCGCATCATGACGTTAAGAATGGCGACCTCGTCGCCGTGTGGCTGGACGACCGTGAGGAGACGACGCTCAAGCGGTTCTACCGCGAGGGCAAGCGTGTGCGCCTCCAGCCCGCCAACCCGACGATGGGCCCCATCTACATCGACGACCCCAAGACCGTGCAGGTCCAGGGGCGCGTCGTCGCGGTGCTGCGCCACATCTAACCCTGGACGAGACAGCGACCCGGCGGCGGTCATCAGACGGGTGACCGCCGCTTGAAGCTGCGCGTCGAGCCCGCTGCTCGGCGCTGTTTTTATTTATGACAATCCTCCTGCCGCACGATACACTGATGGGCAGCACTTTTTACGTCAAACGGTTCCGTTTATTGGAAGTACAAGGTTGATGGTAGACTCGACACCCCGCGAAGACTCACTCACCCTGCGCCGCGTTATCGCAACTTGGTGGCCGCTCGCCGCGAGCTGGCTGCTCATGTCGCTGGAGCTGCCGGCGGTCAGCGCCGTCGTCGCCCGGCTGGCGGACCCCGAGATCAACCTGGCGGCCTACGGCGGCGTCGTGTTCCCCCTCTCCCTGATCGTCGAGGCGCCGATCATCATGCTGCTGGCCGCCTCCACGGCACTCAGCCGGGACATGGCCTCCTATACCAAGCTGCACCGTTTCATGATGCGCTCGGGCTTTGTGCTGACGCTGCTCCACCTGCTCATCGCGCTGACGCCGCTGTATGACGTGGTGGTGCGCGGGCTGCTCGGCGCGCCGGAGGAGATCATCGAGCCGGCGCGGATCGGCCTCATCATCATGACGCCGTGGACGTGGTCTATCGCTTACCGGCGCTTCAACCAGGGCGTTCTGATCCGCTTCCACGCCTCGCGCGCCGTCAGCATCGGTACGGCGGTGCGGCTCGGATCGAACTGGGGGGTGCTGGCCATCGGTTATCTCATCGGCACGATTCCCGGCATCGTGGTGGGAACCGCCGCCGTGGCGACGGGCGTCGTCGCCGAGGCGCTGTACATCGGTCTGCGGACCCGGCCCATCGTGCGCGGGCCGCTCGCCGCCGCACCCACCGTCGAGCCGGCGCTGACGTTCGGCGCGTTCCTCGCGTTTTACGTGCCGCTGGCGCTGACCTCGCTGCTGAACCTGCTCATCCAGCCCATCGGCAGCGCGGCCCTGGGCCGGATGCCGCTTGCCCTCGCCTCGCTCGCCGCCTGGCCGGTGATGTCGGGCATCAGCTTCATCTTCCGCAGCCCTGGCATCGCCTACAACGAGGTCGTCGTCGCGCTGTTCGATGAGCCGGGCGCGGTGCGGAGCCTGCGCCGCTTTGCGGTCTACCTCAGCGTGGTCACGACGGTGCTGCTGCTGCTCATCACCGTGACGCCGCTCGGTACGTTCTGGCTGAGCACCGTCTCGGCGCTGCCACCTGAGCTCGTCGAGCTCGCAGAGCCCGGCCTGTGGCTGATGCTGCCGCTGCCGCTGCTCATCGCGATCCAGAACTGGTATCAGGGCGCGATTGTGGCGAGCCGCCGCACGCGCGGCGTGACGGAAGCGATCGCCATCTTCCTGGTAACGACCGCTGTCGTGCTGGGTGTGGGCGTGGTGTGGGGCTCAATACCGGGGCTGTACGTGGGGCTTGCGGCGTTCTCGCTGGCGACGTTCACACAGACGGTGTGGCTGTGGGTGCGCAGCCGCCCGGTGATCGCCCGCGCCGAGAACGGCGACGTCGCGCCAATCTCGCCGGTAGTGGAGATCACCGCTGCGGATTGAGAGTCCACAGATGGCACAGATGAACACAGATTAAAGGCAGGAAATTAGAGTCCACGAATGACACGAATGATTTCTGTTTTTATTTGTGTCATTCGTGCTATTCGTGGATCAATTATCTGTTTTCTCTGGGAAATCCGTGCCATCTGTGGACGATTCTGCTTCTCCCCAGCCGCCACCGCCCGGCGTGCGGACGCTCAGCACGTCGCCCGGCTGCACGTCGAAGCTGGCCTTGCCCGGCAGCAGTTCTTCGGTGCCATCTGCCCGGATGAGCCGGTTCTCGCCGGGCTGGCCGGGCTCTCCACCCGCCAGCCCGTAGGGTGCGCGCTCCCGGCGCTCGGAGAGGATCGTCGCGTCCGCAGCGGCGAGAAACTCGATCTCGCGCACCAGGCCATCCCCGCCCCGGTGCAGCCCCGCCCCGCCTGAGCCGCGCCGCAGCGCGTAGCGTCGCACCCGCACCGGCAGCTCGTACTCCAGCGCCTCAACCGGCGTGTTGAGCGTGTTGCTCATGTGGCAGTGGACGCCGCTCGCCCCACCTGCCTGCGGCCCCGCGCCCGCGCCGCCGCCCATCGTCTCGTAGTAGGCGAAAGGCTCCCCGGTGCGCGGGTCCACCCCGCCAAAGGTGAGGTTGTTCATCGTGCCCTGGCTGGCCGCCGGGATCGCCTCCGGCATGGCCTGCGCGAGCGCCCCGTACAGCACGTCCACCAGGCGCATCGAGGTTTCGACGTTGCCGCCCGCGACGGCATGCGGCGGCCCGGGGTCGAGCACGCTGCCCGGCGGCACGATAATGGTCAGCGGGGCAAATACGCCGTGGTTCACCGGCAAAGCCGCTCCGATAATGCAGCGCACCGCGTAGCTCACCGCCGACGCGACGATGGCCGGTACGGCGTTGACCGAGCCCCTCACCGCTGGCGCGGAGCCAGTGAAATCCACCGTCATCTCGCCGCCCGCAATGGTGACGGCGACCCGGATCGGTACCGCGCCGGGCGACATACCGTCGCCGTCGAGCGCATCCTCGAAGGTGTACGTGCCCTCGGGCAGCGCGGCGAGCATGGCGCGAGTCAGCCGCTCGGCGTAGGCAATGAGCTCCCCGGCCTGGGCGATTACCTCGAGCAGCCCGTACTGCGCCACGAGTTCGATCAGGCGCCGCGCCCCGACTTCGTGCGCGGCCTGCTGGGCGGCGAGATCGCCGCGCCGCTCGGCGGGCGTCCGCGAGTTGCGCACGATCAGGTCGAGCGCCGCCCTGTTAAGCCGCCCGCCCTCGACCAGCTTGATCGGCGGGATGATGATGCCTTCCTGGTACAGCTCGGTCGAAAGCGGCATCGACCCCGGCGACATGCCGCCGACGTCCGCGTGATGGGCGCGCGACGCGACGAAGAACGAGGGCTCCGGCATGCCGGAAACGAACACCGGCGAGACGAGCGTAATGTCGGGCAGGTGGGTCCCGCCGAGGTAGGGGTCGTTCAGGGCGACGAGATCGCCGGGGGCGAACGGCGCGGCATGCTCGATCGCCGCGCGCACGGAGGCGGGCATCGCGCCGAGGTGCACGGGGATGTGCGCGGCCTGCGCCAGCATCCGGCCATCGCCGAGGAATACCGCGCACGAGTAATCACGGCGCTCCTTGATGTTGGGCGAGTAGCCGGTGCGCCCCAGCGTCACGCCCATCTCTTCGGCAACCGAGGCAAAGAGATGCTTGAAGATTTCCAGCGTAACGGCGTCGGGCAGGGGGCTTGCCGGGTCGGAGGGCTCCGCGCCGCTACTCATGCCCGTTGTCGTGCATCGCACCCATATCGAAGGCGTCAGCGGGCAGGATGGCTTCGAGGTCGAATCCCTCGCGTACGCGCATTCTCTCGGCGCGGATGATACTCTCGATATGCAGGACGGTGTCTGTCAGAAGGCCTTCGCGGTTGTATACCACATAGTCGAAGTGCTTGGCGGCGGCGATCATCTTGCGCGCCGTCTCCATACGGTGTTCGAGCTTGTCGTTGTCCATGCCAGGGTCGGGACGGCTGCGAATGCGCTCCAGCAGGTCATGCGGCGGCGCGGTAACGAAAATCCGCACGCACGAAGGAAAGCGCGTTTTCAGCCGTTCGGCGCCGACGACGTCGACCTCGGCAATGACGATGTGCGCCTCTGGCGAGACATCCTCGTAGATATCGTGCGGCATGCTGTACGAGTGGTCGGTATCGTACACGTCGTGCCCGAGCGGGTTGTCGGCGTCGGCTTCCATGAGCCGGTTGGCGCGGGCAAGCTCCATGAACTGCTCTCTACCGACGAAATAGTACTGCACCCCATCAACTTCGTGGTCGCGGCGCGGGCGCGTGGTGTACGTGCGGACGCGGTCCATCACGCGGGGGTGCCTTGCTAGCAGTTCTCTGATAATGGTATTCTTACCAACGCCTGATGGCCCTGCGATGACAAACAGACGGCGGTCGAGCCTGCCGTTGATCTGCAGGAGAGCTCGTTCAACGTCGGTCAGTAGGTCTTGCATGCGCTGCCGCTTTCTTCACGTGCTGCACGTGTACATCCGCATACCGGGCGGTGCCCCGACGAGCTGTGAGAGGCCGCTGCCGCCGCGACGTTCTCTGCCTGGGCTGGGTTGAATTATACCATATGCAGGCTCTATGTACTGGTTTTAACCTTGTGTGTAGCTAACGATAGGAGCACTGGAACACGATGAAAGTCATTATCCCGATGGCCGGCTACGGCACCCGTATGCGCCCCCACACTTTCAGCCGCCCCAAGCCCCTGATCTCGGTTGCCGGGCACCCGATGCTCAAGCACCTGCTCGACACCCTCGAAGGACTGGACATCGACGAGTACATTTTCATCGTCGGCTACCTCGGCGATCAGATCAAAGAGTGGATTCACGAGAATTACGACTTCAAATCGACGTTCGTCGTGCAGGACGAGCTGATCGGGCAGGCCGACGCCATCTACCGGGCCCGCGAGCACCTCGATGGGCCGTGCATCATCCTCTTCTCCGACACGCTGTTTGAGGGCGACGTGAGCACGATCCGGGAGACGGACGCCGACGGGATCGTGTTCGTCAAGGAGGTCGAAGACCCCCGCCGCTTCGGCGTCGTCGAGCTTGACGAGCAGGGCCGGGTGACGCGCTTCGTCGAAAAGCCCGACTCGATGGAGAACAAGAACGCGCTGATCGGCCTGTACTACATCCGCGACTCCCGCCAGATGATCGAGGCCATCGAGACGCAGATGGCGCGCAACGAGATGACGAAGGGCGAGTTCTACATCGCCGACGCGTTCCAGATCATGATCGACGAGGGCGCAGAGTTCCGCATCCAGGGTGTTGACGTGTGGCTGGACACCGGCAAGCCGGAAACCGTGCTGGAGACGAACCGCTGGCTGCTGGAGAACGGGCTCGACAACACCGCCGGTGCGGAGCCGGGCGACTTCGTGCTCATCCCGCCGGCGTTCGTCCACCCGACGGCGCAGATCAACCACGCGGTGATCGGCCCGCACGCCTCGATTGGCGCGGGCTGCAAAGTGGAGTACAGTGTTATTGAGAACAGCATCATCGACGAGAATGCGGTTGTTCGTCACCTGGTGCTGGAGGGGTCGCTCATCGGGCAGGAAGCGAACGTCGCCGGGCGTCCGTTCAACCTGAACGTCGGCGACACCTCAATTATTGACTTTAGCAGTTGTGATTGACCGCTAGCCGCATGGATCGCCGCCGGGGGAGCGTCACAGGGCTCCTCCGGCTTGCTCCCGGCTGGCACAGAGAGCAACACAACGCCTGCCACCCCCGGCAGGCCAAACACAGGAGCATCCCATGCGCAACTTCCTCTCAGAGCGGGTGCAGTCCATTCCGCCCTCTGGCATCCGCAAATTCTTCGACATCGCCGCTACCATGGACGACGTCATCTCGCTTGGCATCGGCGAGCCGGACTTCGTGACGCCGCCCCCGCTGCTCGAAGCCGGCATACACTCCATCGAGCGCGGCGAGACGCACTATACCTCGAACTCCGGCATCCTCGAGCTGCGGCAGGCGCTCAGCGCGCACCTGGAGCGGCTGCACGGCGTCCACTACGATGCCGAAACCGAGATACTGATCACCGTCGGCACGTCGGAGGCGGTGTACCTGGCGCTCAGCGCGATCCTCAACCCCGGCGATGAGGTCATCGTGCCCGAGCCGAGCTTTGTGGCCTACGTGCCCGAGGTCGTACTGGCGGGCGGCGTAGCCCGTACCATCCCCACCTACGTCGAGAACGACTTCCAGGTCACGGGTGCCGAAGTAGAAGCCGCCATTACTGACCGCACCAAAGCTATCCTGCTGAGCTACCCCAACAACCCGACGGGCGCAGTGATGTCCCGCGAGCGGTTGATGGAGATCGCGCAGCTTGCGGAGAAGCACGACCTGCTCGTGATCTCGGACGAGGTGTACGACCAGCTCATATACGGCGTGGACCACGTGTGCATCGCGGCGCTGCCCAACATGCGGGAGCGCACCATCACGCTTGGCGGCTTCTCGAAGAACTACGCCATGACCGGCTGGCGTATCGGCTACGCCGCCGCTCCTGCGGAGATCTCGGCGGCGATGCGAAAGATCCACCAGTACACCATTATGTCCGCCCCGACGATGGGGCAGATCGCGGCGCTGGTGGCGCTGGAGCAGGGCGCGCCCTACGTCGAGGAGATGCGGCAGGAGTACAACCGCCGCCGGGAGCTGATCGTCGGCGGGTTGAACAACCTGGGCCTCGCGACCTTCGAGCCGCACGGGGCGTTCTACGCCTTCCCCTCGGTAGCGGCGTCGGGCATGGACGAGTCGACTTTCGCCGAGGCGCTGCTGAACGAGGAGCGTGTCGCCGTGGTGCCCGGCACAGCCTTCGGGCCGAGCGGCGCGGGCTTCGTGCGCTGCTCGTACGCGACGGCCTACGAGAAGATCGAGCAGGCGCTGGACCGCATGGACAGGTTTATGCGGCGGCACGGCTGATCGACTATAATTGACAGCGTATGCTTGAACCGCCGCCGGATGCGTAGCTGCTATCCGGCGGTCTTGTTTGGATTTAGGAATAGAGGGCTTTCATGCTGCTGGATAACCTGGTGCTTGGCGCCATCCTGATCTTCTTTGCGCGGGTACTGAGCATTACGCTGGCGACGATCCGCCTCCTCATTATGGGCCGGGCGAGCAAAATCATCGTCTTCATCATCGCGGCGTTCGAGGCGCTGACCTTCGCACTGACGTTCGGCGTCGTCGCGCAGGACCTGACGAACATCCCCTTTCTGGTATCCTACAGCCTCGGCTTCGCGACGGGCACCTACGTGGGCATCCGCATCGACGAGATGATCGGGCAGGGCTTCGCCTCGGTGAACATCATCTCGATGAACAAGTCGCTGGCGATTGTCGAGACGATCCGCGAGCAGGGCTACGGGGCCACGCGCACGGCAGGCGAGGGCGCTTCCGGCACTGTTGGAGTCATCTACGTGGTGGCACGGCGCAAGGACGTGCCGAAGGTCGTTCGTATCGTCAACGACCTCGATCCGAAAGCCTTTATCACGGTCGAGGAAGCGCGCAGCGTGTCGCGCGGGTTCCTGGGCATCGGGCGGAGCTAGCGAGGTGGTTTTCAGGGGTTAAACCCCACCCCTGCCGATACGCTGTTGGCGCATCGGCATCCCCTCCCCGCCAGCAGGGAGGGGAAAGCGCGATATGCCCTTCTCTGCTGGCGAAAAGAGGCTGCGGTCAGCAACCCGACAAGAAGCGTCGGAGGGGTGAGGTACTCTCTACCAGCGCTTGAGCGCCTCAATACCGGCGGCCAGCCCCTCGGCAGGCTCCGCTTCGCCAAGGTATTCGAGCGCAACCGCACCCTCGTAGCCCAGCGTGCGCAGCACGCCGAGGTAGGCGCTGTAAACGCCGTCGGGCCTGCCATCGCCGTACGTTGCCGCGTGCACGTGGACGGCACGCGCCGCCAGCCGCTCGAACAGCCCGACGGGGCTGCGCGGGTCGAAGTGCTCGAAGTTGACGCACACCCCGAGCCACGGCGAGTCTACCCCCTGCACGATCCCCAGAATCCGCTCGACGCTCGCCCGCGGGCTGTCGTTCTCAATCGCCAGCCGCACGCGGGCCAGCTCGGCGTCGACGACGAGCGAGCTCAGCGCGTCAACGCTGGGCTCGATGCCGCGCCGCACCGCGGCGTGGTCGAGCGTGATACGCAGCACGGGCGCGCCGATCAGCTTCGCGGCGTCCACGGCCAGGCGGATGTAAGCGCGGGCCCGCGCCAGCGTGCTGGCCTCGCCGAGCGCGCTTTCGCAGCTCCAGGCGGCAGCCTTCACGTCGTAATAGTCCAGCGCCTTGCGGATGCGCTTCAGCGCGGCGTAATCGTAGGTGCGGTCAGAAGGCGCGGGGCTGGGCGGGTTGAAGAAGCGGCTCAGCCGCCCGAACAGCCGCAGGCCGAGCGTCTTCAGGTGCGTGTCGTGCAGCTCGACCCGCGTCACGCCGAGCACGCGAGCCTCACCGGGGATGTCCCACAGGCGCATCTGCCCGGCCTCTAGCTCGGGATCATACGAGCGGGAGGAGATGGCGATCTGCATCCTCAGTACGATTCTCTGAGCTCAGGGGTGGGAAGCAGAATCTGGCCTTCGGCGTCGTCGCCGACTGTGACGACGCGCTCAGGCTCGGCGGCAACAACGTACGCCGTGAAGGCCGTGGCGAGCGCGTCAAGCTGGGCGGCATCGTACACGTCGCTCATGTTGACCGTGCCCGTCAGCAGCCGGTGGCGGGTCCACTCCTGCAGCGTGTAGATCGGGTCGGGCACGTTGATGCCCTCTTCGTGCAGGGCAAGCTGGCGCTGCAGCATCCCTTCCAGGCTGGTCTTGGTGTACGGCTGTGTGTTCAGCAGCACCGTGAACACGGCCTGGGCATTCGTCTCGAAGACCTGCCGGGGGCCTTCTTCCGGGTAGCTCACGTAGCCCATCCCGTAGAGCAGCCGGTACAGCTCCCAGCCCTCCTGCACCGCCAGCGGGATGCGCCCCGAATCTGTCGGCGTGTACTTGACGTAGATGCCGCGCCGCCGCAGCTCGTACTCGCAGACCCGGTAATTGCCGTAGTTGGTGCGCTCCGGGTCCAGGCCGACCTGCTGGCGATAGGCAGGCTGCATCAGCAGCGCGCGGTTCGGGCCTGCTGCTGCGTTGACGCCGCACACTGCCCGCTCGTAGCGCGGCAGGATCACGCGCACAAGCTCATTGAGCGAGGCCGTTGCCAGCAGCCGGATGCGCAGGTCTGCATCCAGCACGGCGCACGTCATCGAGCGGACGCTGGTGGTCGGATCAATTCCGATGAAGGCAACGGGATCGGGCATGTGTGTGACTCTCGCTGATGAGAACTTGTCAGGCAGGCGGGTGTGAGCCCTCCTGCAGCGACTTATAGACTCGCACCAGGGCCGAGGTGCGCTCCACAAAGCCAAGGGCGGCGAAAGGCTCGCGGACGGCGACGTGGTGCCCGCTGCTCGCCAGGCGGACTCGCAGCTCGCAGTCTGTCTCGCCGGGGCGGCGGGCCGCCTCGACCGCCGCCCACAGGCCCGCCATTACAGGAGCGCTGCCCCACGACGCCGGCCCAGCCGCCAGGTAGGCGTCCACGCCGCCGTGGCCGCGGCTCACGTGCAGGTACGCCACCGGCTCCCCCTGATGGAGGATGTGCCAGCTCTGCCCATCGATGCCCGTCACCCGGGCGATGAGAAAATGCGTCAGCTCCGCCTCGTCCAGCCCTTCGCCAACCCGGATATCCTGCAGGGCGAAGTGAGCACGCGCCTGTGCAGCCTGCCGGCCTTCGAGCCGGCGCAGCACGCCGGGGTCGCCCGGTATGGCGGCGTTCGGATGAACCAGCATCCGCCAGGTGCCGCGCCGGTAGCCCAGCCGCTCGAACCAATCCAGCAGGCTCCCCGTCGGCTCGGCAAGCGTCGCGCCAAGCCAGCGGCGCTTGAGCTCGCGCCCCTGCTGCTCGGCGAACTGGAGCAGTGTTTGCTCGACACTGCCGCCTGCCCAGTCCGGGTGAATCCGCAGCCCTTCGACGTACAACACCTGCCGCCAGCCCCGCAGGAACAGGCAGCCGACGATCTGCTCGCCGACCAATGCGCTGAACCCCGAGGTCGCGAGGTGATAGTACAGCGCCGCGCCCACTCTGCCGCGCCCCAGAACGGGTTTCAGCCAGCGAGGCATGGCGCAGCCTCCTGCCAGTTGGCCCGGCTGCACGGCGTTCGGCCCGCTGAGGCGATTGGCGACGCGCAGCGTCTGAAGGAAGGTGAGCGGACGGATGACAGCGTCCAGCGCCGCGGGCGTATCAGATGGCAACGGTTTACCTCTGCTATGTGGTTCTTTGTCCTAAGTATACACAAAGCGGGGCGCAATGGATCAGTACGCCTGGCCTGTTCCGGTCGAGGAACAGCCTGGCTCTGGCACCGCTCGACCGCCCGGTGTAGACTCGTTGCCCGTGAAGAAGACTCCGTACACCCGCCTCGACGTTCTTGTCATGCTGCTGCTTGCTGCGCTGGCCTTCGGCGCAGGGGTGTGGATTGCGCTCAACGTGACGCAGCGGCTGCCCCACCTCGAAGACGAGATGGCCTACATCTTCCAGGCGCGGGTCTTCGCCCGCGGGGCGCTGTCAGCCCCACCGCCGCCTGACACGCGCGCCTTCTTCATGCCATTCGTGCTGGTCGTCAACGGCAACTGGGTCGGCAAATACCCGGTCGGCTGGCCGCTTGTGCTGGGCATCGGCGAGGCGCTCGGCGCGGGCTGGCTGGTGAACCCCGTCCTCGCCGGGCTGACCGCCGCTGCCGTGTACGCGCTGGGCCGCGACGTGTTCGACCGGCAGGTGGGCTTGCTCGCCGGGATGCTGGCGGCAGCCTCGCCGTTCTTCCTGATCCTCGCCGGGACGTACATGAGCCACACGGCGGGCGGCCTCTGGGCTGCGCTGCTGCTGTGGGCCTGGCGGCGCGTCGAGATGGCGCGCGAGCACGGCCAATCGAGCCGGGGCTGGGCGGCCCTGGGCGGTGCTGCGCTCGGGATGCTGGCGCTCACCCGCCCGCTGACCGCCGTCGCCATCGGCACGCCGTTCGCCGTCGTGCTCGCCGTGCGGCTGGCGCGCCGCCCCACCGCATGGCGCGACCTGCTGCGCACGTATTGGCCGCTGGCCGCCGTGACGCTGGCTCTTGTGCTGCTCCAGCCGCTGTGGCTGTGGCTCACCACGGGCAGCCCGACGACCAACCTCTATACGATGGTGTGGGCGTATGACCGTATCGGCTTCGGGCCGGATATCGGGCGCTTCGGCCACACGCCCGCCGAGGGCTTCAGCACGGCCTGGCGTGACCTCAAGCTCTGGTCGAGCGACCTGTTCGGCTGGCACGAACTGAGCTGGATTCCCGTCACGCTGGGCCTGGGGCTGGGGCTGCTCGGCCATCCGCCGGGCCGCAGGGGCTGGGTCCTGCTGCTGGCGGGGGTATTCGTCTCGCTGGTGCTCTTCCACGTCGCCTACTGGATCGGCGCGAGCCTGTACGGGCCGCGCTACTACTACGAGGCACACGCGGCGGTCGCCGTGCTGGCGGGGGCCGGCGTGCGGGAGACGGTGCGGCTCGTGTCCAACGGGCGGTCCTGGCTGGCCTACCCGCTGCTGGCGGGCCTGCTGGGGATCACCTTGGGGCTGTATCTGCCCGCGCGCCTGCCCGACTGGCGTGACGTGTACGGCATTACGCCCGAGCCGCTGGAAGCCCTGCGCGAGGCAGCAGGCGAGGAAAACGTGCTGATCATCGTGGAGGGCGGGCGCTGGATCCAGTATGCGCCGTTCTTCGCGCAGAATTCGCCCTGGCTGGACGGCGACATCGTGGCAGCGCACGCGGTTGGCCCGACTGTGAACCGTACCATCGTAGAGATGTACCCGGACCGGAGCGTATGGTACTACTCGGACGGGCAGCTCAACCCCGTGCTGCTCCCGCGCCGGTCCGGTGATTGACGAAGGGTAAGGAAGCGTGTTCACAATCCAGCGTTATACCCCATCCCCAACGACCGCCTTGCGGTCGCCCCCTTACCCCGCCAGCAGGGAAGGGGATCTGTTTTGTCCCCCTCCCTGCCAGCGGGGAGGGGGTGGCGTTCTGCCTGTGGCGGAACGTCGGGGGTGGGGTTTAAGCTTCGAATTTACGCCTTAACCCGCCCAGGTGATCAGGCCCAGGTGCATCGTCCGCCGCATATCGAAGTGATGGGGGATCAGGCGGACGGTGTACCCGTAGCGGCCCGTCTTATCGGGCACAAACTCGACACGGTAGCGGTGCCAGCCTTCGCCGTTGTCGCTCTCGCCCTGGCGGATCATGTTGTGCGCGCGCCCGCGCTCGATCTCGCCGTTGGTATCGAGCACACCCTCGTAGAGCTGTACGGCGACCTCCTCAGGCTTCACATCGCCGAGGTAGACGTCTGCCGTCACCGCCAGCCGCTCGCCAACCCTGACTTCGCCGTTCGTAGAGGCCGAGATCCCGCCGAATTTGAGCTCCCCCCAGTTCTCGCGCAGGTGGAGCAGCCAGTCGGCGTACTTCTTGCCATGCTCGTGGCTGTTGGCTGCGAAATGCCGCTGCTTCTCCAGCGCCGGGTAGTAGAAGCGGCGGGTGTACTCCTGCACCATGCGGGCCGTGTTGTAGACCGGGGCCAGCTCGCGCAGCGAGTTCTTCATCAGCGCGATCCAGCCGCGGGGCAGGTCGTCAGCGCCGCGGTCGTAGAACGTGGGGATGATGTCCTGCTCAAGCAGGTCGAACAGCGTATTCGACTCGATGCGGTCCTGCAGGTCCGTGTCGTCGTAGACCTCGCCTGAGCCAATGGCCCAGCCGACGTTACGGTTGTAGGCCTCCGCCCACCAGCCATCGAGCACGCTCAGGTTCAGGACGCCGTTCATAGCGGCCTTCATGCCGCTGGTGCCGCTGGCCTCAAGCGGGCGGCGCGGCGTGTTGAGCCAGACGTCGGCCCCCTGGACGAGGTGCCGCGCGATAACCATGTCGTAGTCTTCGAGGAAGACAAAGCGGTTGCGGCAGCCCGCCGTACGGGCGAAACGCACGAGCTGCCGGATGAACTCCTTGCCCTCGACATCGTGCGGGTGCGCCTTGCCGGCGAAGATGATCTGCACCGGGCGGTCGCCGCACAGCAGCGCCATGAAGCGCTCCTCGTCATGCAGCAGCAGCGTGGCGCGCTTGTACGTCGCGAAGCGGCGGGCGAAGCCAATCGTCAGGATGTCGGGGTCGAGCGCCTCGTGCGCCGCGTCGATCTCGGTGGGCGGCACGCCGCGCCGCGTGAGCTGGCCGGTGAGACGCTGCCGCGCGAAGCTCACGAGCTGGGCGCGGCTGCGCTCGTGAACACGCCACAGCTCCTCGTCCGGGATGTCCGCCGCGCGCTGCCACACGCGCTGGTCGGTGGGGTCCTCGCGCCAGCGCAGGCCCAGGTAGCGGTCGAAGAGCTGCGAGAGATCGCGCGAGATCCAGGTGTAGGTGTGCACGCCGTTTGTGATCGAGCCGATAGGGATCTCGCGCAGCGGCACGTCGGGGTAGATGTCCTGCCACATCTCGCGGGCAACCTCGCCGTGAAGGCGGCTCACGCCGTTGGCGTAGGCCGACATGCGCAGCGCGAGGATCGTCATGCAGAAGTACTCGCGCGGGTTGTCCGCGTCCTGCCTGCCGAGCGCCAGAAAAGCCTCGCGGTCGAGGCCGAGCTGCCCGCGGTAGCTGCCAAAGTACTTCTCGACCAGGTCCGGGGCGAAGTAGTCGTTGCCTGCCGGCACCGGCGTATGGGTCGTGAACACGTTGCTGGCGGAGGTGATCGCCGCGGCCTGCTCGAAGCTGATGCCGGTGCGCTCCATCAGGATGCGGGCCCGCTCCAGCGCGAGAAAGGCCGAGTGCCCCTCGTTCATGTGGCAGACCGCGGGCTCAAGCCCGATAGCCTGCAGCGCCCGCAGCCCCCCGATGCCGAGCAAGACCTCCTGCCGGATGCGCATCTCACGGTCGCCACCGTAGAGCTGGTCGGTAAGGTTCTGGTCTACTTTCTCGACGTTCTCGGGGATGTTCGTGTCGAGCAGATACAGGTCGATGCGCCCGACGCGCACCTGCCAGATCTGCGCGTAGACCGGGCGGCCCAGCAGGTCCACACTGATGCGAACCGGCTCGCCGTCCTCGTCCAGCACCTGCTGCAGCGGCATGGTGTAGAAGTCATTCTCGGGGTAGAGCTCCTGCTGCCAGCCATCTACGTTCAGGTACTGGCGGAAGTAGCCCTGCTGGTAGAGCAGGCCCACCCCGACGAGCGGGAGGGCGAGGTCGCTGGCGGCCTTAAGGTGGTCGCCC
>CAZDLX010000017.1:0-32312 GCA_964506005.1 uncultured Anaerolineae bacterium
CGCGCCCTGGTTGGGCGTCGGCGGCTCGATGACGGTCGCCTCGCCAGTCGCGGTGTTCACGTGCGCGATGTGGCTGCCTGCTAGGGACGCATAGTAGATGTCGCCGCCGGGCGTGGCCGTGATGCCGTACGGGCCACGCCCGCGCGGCGCGTCGTAGACCGTCATGTCGCCGGTCGCGGGGTCCAGCCTGCCGTAAATGCCATTCTGCCCGGTGAACCACAGCACGCCGTTTCCGTCAAACGCCGCCGTGTTCAGATTGGCGTTGGGGCGGTCGGCGGGCAGCGGGTAGGACGTGATCTCCCCGCTGGATGGGTCAATGCTGACGATGGCGTTCGCGCCGCTGTCCGTGATCCACGCGAGGCCATCCGGCCCGACGATCACGCCGTGTGGCGCGGACGGTGCGGGCAGCTCGAAGCGTGTGATCTCTCCCGTCGCCGGGTCGAGCAGCCCCATATCGCCGCTGTGCTGGCCGGTGAACCATACGCGGCCATCGGGCGCGGGCGCGACGTCGTGCGGGCCGACGCTCGGCGCGACGGCGAAGGCGTCGAACTCGCCGGCAGGCCGGGGCGTGCCGGCTGCCTCACTGGGTGGCGGCCCGGTAGGGTCGGAGGCGGCTGCGGCGTTCTCGGCAGTAGTTGGTTGGGCGGGCGGGCCGGCATCTGTGGTCGCGCTGGGCACGGGGGCGTTCGTCGGCGCCGCGGGGGGCTGTGCTGCCGTGTCGCCAGCCGGCATGCAGGCGACGAACAGCAGCCCGAGCAGGGCGGTTACAAGCAGGCGAGCGCGCATCGCGGGTGTCCCCTCACTCCGTCTGGCGTGTCACCAGATTATCGGAGCCGGGTGGGCCGGTTTCAACTCCGCCGGGGAAGATCACGCGGCGAGTAGCAGCGCAAGCACGACGAACGCGACCAGCACGATCACGAGGGCGATGCCGATCCCGACGTAGAGGATCATACGCCGCTGCTCTTCTCTGTGGCGGGCCTGCTGCTCGGCGAGCCTGAACAGGCGCTCGCGCTCTTCCGCGTCGAGACGGGCACGCTGCTCCTGCATGTAGGCTGTATCATCGCGCTTGCTCGCGACCAGCCGCTCGACGTGCCGCTGCCGCTCACCTGACTGGGGCATGCGGGTCGTCACAGCGGCGAGCGTGTCCAGCGGCGTGCCGCAGTTGGCACAGGTTTCGACTCCCGGCAGATTCCGGTGCGCGCAGACGGCGCACAGCCGCCCCAGCGCGGAGCCGCACTGCATGCAGCGCATGGCCTGCGCGGGGTTCAGCGTGTGGCAGACCGGGCAGGCCTGCTCGTCAGCGGCGCTCTCGACGACCGTGCCGCATTCCGCACAGACCAGGTCGCCCGGTGCGTCCTCACGAAGCCGGGTGCTGCCGCACGCCGGGCATCTGTCGCTCTCGACCATCGCTCGCCACCCCTTCACTCTGAATACTGCACCTAGTATAGACGGAAAATCCACTCCCGGGGCGGGCACCGGCCCGCAACTTCAGGTGCGTGGATGCGTAAAGGATTACTGGAACCTGATACGCAACATGGAGCCTGATAACATGAGCCAGATCTACGACAAAGCGCCGGCCCGCGAAGTACGGGCCGTTCCAACCGGCCAGGAGCGCACCTGGGCGGCGGTTGCCCACGCCAGCTCGCTGCTGACGCTGCTGCTGGCCTTTCCGACGATGGGCCTGGGCGGTTTGCTGACGGTATGGATACCGCTCGCCATCTACGTGATGTACAAAGACAAGTCCGAGTATGTTGCCTTCCACGCCGCGCAGGCATTTGCCCTGCAGATGCTCGGTTCGGTGGGCTACTTCATCGCCATCCTCGCCGCCATTCTGGCGTGGGGGCTTGCCGTAGCGGTCGTGGCGATGCTCAGTATCATTATCATCGGCCTGATCCTCATTCCCGTTCTCGTTCTGCTGACGATAGCACTCGTCCTTGCGCTGCTGGCTGCGCCCTTTGCGCTCGGCGGGTTCTCGCTCGTGGCGGCGGTGCAGACCGCCGGCGGCGAGGACTATCACTACCCGTACGTGGGTCGCTGGGTCGCGGACTGGTTAGCCCGGATGCGCAACGGCGGTGCGGCACCGGCAGTGTAGCCATCTTGCGTTCTGCGGGTCCGCCCGCAATCTACCTGGAGCCGGCCCGGCAGCGCACAGCTGCCGGGTTTTGTCGCGTGCCGGGAGCGCAGGGTGCAGCGCCTCATGAGATCGCATCGTTCCTGTGCTAGAATAGAGAACAGGGTTCTCCCGGCGCCCTGCCGGGCGCGCCTCACCTGTTCTGTCTGCACTCTACGAAAGGCTCACCAAAGTGACCCCTGTTGGCGCGTTTACATTCGTGCTGCACAGCCACCTGCCGTATGCGCGCATGGCGGGCCGCTGGCCGCACGGCGAAGAGTGGATTCACGAGGCGGCGTCGGAAACTTACATTCCGCTGCTGGACGCGCTCTACGAGCTGCGGGACGGAGGCGTTGAGTACCGTCTGACGCTGGGCATCACGCCGATCCTCGTCGAGCAGCTCCGCGACCCGGATGTCATCGACCACTTCGACGAGTACCTGGAGGATAAGATCGAGGCAGCCCGCGGGGATGTCGAGCGCTTTCAGGGAGAGGAAGCGGACGAGCATCTGGAGAGCCTCGCCCGGTTCTACCAGGAGCTGTTCGAGCGCATCAAGCGCCACTTCGACGAGCGCTACAACCGCGACATCATCGGCGCGTTCAAGCAGCTTCAGGACGAAGGCTACATCGAGATCATCACGTCGGCGGCAACACACGGCTATCTGCCGCTGCTCGGCACCGACTCCTCAGTCTACGCCCAGCTCCGCACCGGGGTGGAGGCGTACCGCCGTCACTTCGAGCGCGACCCGCGCGCCATCTGGCTCCCGGAGTGTGCTTATCGCCCCGCCTACGTGAAAGACGACGGCACGCTGCGCCCCGGCATCGAGTACTGGCTGGGCCAGGTTGGTCTGGGTCTGTTCTTCAGCGAGACGCACACCATCGAGGGCGGCCAGCCGGTCGGCGTGGCAGCCGGCGATGCCATCGGGCCGTACGGCGAAGTCAAGCGCCGCTACGTGATCCCGATGGCGGCGGCTATCCCGCCGCGCGAGGCGACGACGTTCGAGCCCTACTTCGTCTCGAACACGACCGCCGGTACCGGCGCCGACCAGCACTCCGGCGTGGCGGTCGTCGGGCGCGACAACCGCACCGGCCAGCAGGTGTGGTCGGGCGATTGGGGCTACCCCGGCGACTACGACTACCGGGAGTTCCACAAAAAGGACGGTGTCTCCGGGATGCAGTACTGGCGCGTCTCCGGGCCGCGGGTAGACCTCGCCAACAAGGACTACTATCACCCGGAGTGGGCGGCAAGCAAGGTGCGCGAGCACGCCCGGCACTTTGCCTGGCTGGCAGCAGACCGTCTCAAGCAGTATGCCAGCGACACGGGCGAGTACGGGCTGATTTCGTCCAACTACGACACCGAGCTGTTCGGGCACTGGTGGTTCGAGGGCGTGGACTGGCTCAAGCAGGTGCTTCGCCTGCTGGCCGAGGATGAGTCGGTCGAGCTGGTGCGGGCCAGCGACTACGTCGAGGCGCACCCGCCGAAGCAGGTGCTGCACATTCCGGAGAGCTCGTGGGGCGCGGGCGGCACGCACTGGACGTGGGATAACCACGATACGCACTGGATGTGGGGGCCGATCCACGAAGCGGAAAGCCGCATGGCCCGGCTGGCGCAGCAGCACTCCGAGCCATCCGCCGACGCGGAGGCCGTACTAAACCAGGCGGCCCGCGAGCTCCTGCTGCTCGAATCGAGCGACTGGCCGTTCCTCGTCACGACCGGGCAGGCGCGCGAGTACGCGATCCGCCGCTTCACGCGGCACGTCGAGCGCTTCGAGGCGCTGGCGGAGTCGCTGGAGAAGGGCCGCCCGGACCGCGAGCTTGCCGACGAGCTGTACGAGGTGGACAAGGTCTTCCCGAACATCGATTTCCGCTGGTTTGCGCCGCGCTGAGGTCAGGAGCCTGACCGGGTGGAGTGCTCAAAGTGAACATCATATTCGCGGCGGCGGAGTGCGCGCCGTTCGTCAAGATCGGCGGCCTGGGCGATGTGGTCGGCGCGCTGCCCGCCGCGCTGTCCCGCCTGGGGCACTCGGTGCGCGTGCTGCTGCCGCACTTCGGCAAGATCGACGACGTGCGGTTTGGCATCGAGCTCATCCACACGTTTGACATGCCGTGGAATGAGGGCGAGACGCGGGTCGAAGTCTCGCGCACGGTACACGACGGGGTTGAGCACTACTTCCTGCGAGGCTGGCCGTATTTCGCCGCCTCGGACGAGTTCGTCTACCACCGCGACGAAGGCATGGACGTGGGGCGGTTCCTGTTCTTCTCGGCCGCGTCGCTGCGCTTCGTGCGCTGGCTCGCCGAGACGGAGGGCTGGCTGCCGGACGCCTTTCACCTGCACGACTGGCACACCGCGCTTGCCGCGCACCTGCTGCAGAGCGTGTACCGCGACGATCCGTATCTCGGCGGCGCGGCGACGGTTTTCTCCATTCACAACCTGCGCTATCAGGGCTGGGGGCCCGCCTGGCACCTGGACCGCGCCGGCCTGCCGCCGGTGGATCACCCGCTGCTGCGAGCGATGGACCGCGCCGACAACTGCATGGCGATTGGTATTGCACTCAGCACCGTGCTGAGCACCGTCAGCCCGCGCTACGCAGAGGAGATCCTCAGCCCGGAAGGGGGCTTCGGGCTGGACAACCTGCTGCACGCCCGGCTCTCGCGGCTCACGGGTATCCTCAACGGCATCGACGTCGAGAAGTGGGACCCGGCGGCGAGCGACCAGATAGCCGTGCGCTTCGATGCCAGCACGCTCGACCGGCGTGTCGAGAACAAACTGGCGCTGCAGCGCGAGCTGGAGCTGCCGCAGCGGGCGGACGTGCCGCTCGTCTCGGCGGTGACGCGGCTCGTCGAGCAGAAGGGTATGGACATCCTGGCGGCGGGAATTCGCCACATGCTGGCCCATGAGGAGCTGCAGTTCGTGCTGCTCGGCACGGGCGAGCACGAGTACGAGAACGCGTTCTGGTGGATCGGGCACGACTTCCCCGGCAAGGCGGCGATCCGGCTAGCGTTCAACGAGCCGCTCTCGGAGCGCATCTACGCGGGCTCGGATATGTTTGCCATGCCGTCTCTGTTCGAGCCGTGCGGCATCGGCCAGATGATCGCGATGCGGTACGGGGCGCTGCCCGTCGTGCGCGAGGTCGGCGGGCTGGCCAACACCGTGCCGCCGGATATCGGCTTTCCGTTCGTCGAGTACAGCGCCGATGGGGTAATCCGGGCGCTCGGCCAGGCGCTGGAGGTGTACTACCAGCGCCCCGGCGAGTGGCTGGAACGGCAGCGGCGGGCGATGGCCGTTGATTTTTCCTGGGTGGGCTCCGCCCGCCGCTATGTGGACCTGTACCAGCGGGCTGCGGAGCTTCGCCGGCGCTACGCGTGAGGCGGGCGCCAGACGCATAGGGGTGAGAATCGCATATGACGTGCAAGGCTGTGATCCTGGCGGGCGGTGAGGGCACGCGCCTCGGCGTGCTGACACACAAACGCGCCAAGCCTGCCGTGCCCTTTGGCGGCAAATACCGCATCATCGATTTTGCGCTCTCAAACTGCGTGAACTCCGGCCTGTTCGACGTGCTGATTCTGACGCAGTACCGCCCGCACTCGCTCAACGAGCACATCGGCAAGGGCCGGCCCTGGGACCTCGACCGCTCGTTCAGCGGCGGCGTTCAGCTTCTGCAGCCCTACATCGGGCGTGAAGACTCGGACTGGTACGCGGGCACCGGCGACGCCGTCTATCAGAATCTGAATTTCGTGGTTCGCAGCGAGCCTGACCACGTCCTCGTGCTTGCCGGCGATCACATCTACGAGATGAACTACAGTCTCGTCCTCGACTTCCACGAGAGCAAAGACGCAGAAGTCACCATCTGCACGATCAACGTGCCGCCGGAGGAAGCCAGCCGCTTTGGTATCCTCACCGTCGACGACGACCGGCGTGTATTGAGCTTCTACGAGAAGCCCGCCGATCCGCCGAACACGCTCGCTTCCATGGGCATCTACATCTTCAACCGCGAGGTGCTGGAGGACCGCCTGCGCGAGGATGCCATCGACCCCACGTCCTCGCATGACTTCGGGCGGGACATCATCCCCCAGATGATCGCGGACCGCGCCAGAGTCTATGCCTACCCGTACTCTGGCTACTGGGTCGACGTGGGGACGGTCGATGCCTACTGGGAAGCGCACATGGATCTGGTCGAACACCCGTCCCAGCTCAGTCTGAACGACCGGTCGTGGATCATCCGGACGCGCAGCGAGGAGTTTCCGCCCGTCAGCATCGAGTCTGAGGCGACGATCCGCGACAGCCTGATCAGCGAGGGAGTTGTGCTGGCGCGCGGGGCGCGGGTCGAACGCTCGGTGCTGTCTCCGGGCGTGTATGTCGGGCCCGAGGCAATGGTCCGCGAGGCGGTAATCCTCGCCGGCTCGTTCATCGAGGCCGGGGCCGTGGTGGAACGTGCAATCATCGACAAGAACTGCGTGATCGGGCATGGCGCGGTCGTCGGCAGCTGTGCAGGGAAGAGCGGCGGCATTGTGACGATTGGTAAGAACACCACTCTGCCCGCGGGGCTCAGGGTGGGGCGCGGAGCGCGCATCGGCTCAGACCTCGAAAGCGAGCAGTTTCCGGATCGCGACATCCCTGAGAATGCCTACATCCATTCGGCTGCAGATATCTGACAGGCGCTGCCCCAACACATGACGGAATAGCTCGGTTCAGGTAAAATAGGGCCGGTTCGGTGCGTCCCGGTATCACTACACATTTCCGCTCTTGTTCCAGGCCGCCTACCAACCCGATACGAACGCCATGCTGCCGCTGAGACGGCAGGAGACAAGCTTGAATGGCCGAACCGAACAGTCTGTGTGTACATTGTCACTTCTACCAGCCCCCGCGTGGTAACCCGTTCAACGAGCAGCCACTGATCGAGCCGGACGCAGCTCCGTACAAGAACTGGAACGAGCGCATCACGGCGCAGTCGTACCGGCCCAACGCTGAGGCGGGGAATTTCGAGCACATCTCCTTCAACGTTGGCGAGACGCTGGCCTCGTGGCTGGCAACGTACACCCCCGACGTTTACACGACCATCTTGAAGGCCGATGCTGCCCATCGCGCCAAGTATGGGGCGGGCAACGCCATCGCGCAGGGGATGCATCACACCATCCTGCCGCTCTCGCGCCGCGACGATAAGGTTACGCAGGTCAAGTGGGGCCGCGAAGTCTTCGAGTATCGCTTCGGGCACGCCCCCTCGGGGATGTGGCTGCCCGAGATGGCCGTCGATTACGAAACGCTGGAAGTCCTTGCCGAGCACGGCATCGAGTGGACCATCCTCTCCCAGCGCCAGGTGAAGGATGCGCCGCAGGGCGCGGGCCCGTTCTGGGTGCAGCTTCCGAATGGCGGGCGTATCAAGGTCTTTCTGCGCGACGAAGCGCTGTCGAACGACATCGCCTTCAACCTGGGCAGCTTTGGCGGTGCGGGCCGCTGGGCACGCGAGGTGCTGCTGCCGCGCCGCCGCAGCACCGGCGGGCTGACGCTCATCGCCACTGACGGCGAGACGTTCGGCCACCACTGGCCCGGCGAGGAGCAGTTCCTGTACTGGCTGCTCAAGTATGAGGCGGAAGCTGCCGGCTACAACGTCGTGACACTGGGGCAGTATGCGCACGTCACCGAGCCGAAGGCGACCGTCGCGCTGAACGAGAATACCTCGTGGAGCTGCAGCCACGGCGTCGCGCGCTGGGCCACGGGCTGCGACTGCACGGTTGGCAGCTCGAACTGGAAGGGCGGCCTGCGCCGCTCGATGGATAACCTGCGCTACGAGATCGACGCGATCTACCGGGACTACGTACGACGCACAGCCGAGGTCGACCCGATCGCGCTGCGCGATGCCTACATCGACGTGGTGCTTGGCCGGGTGCCAGCGTCGGGTTTCCTGGCAGCGCAGGGCATCAGCCTGCCGGCGGAGCCGGCGCGGGCGCTGCTGGAGCTCGTCGAGGCGCAGTACTACCGCCAGCGCATGTACTCAAGCTGCACGTACTTCTTCGGGGAGCTCGACGCGCTCTCGACTATCTATGGCATTGCCAATGCGGCCTACGCCATTAAGCTGACACAGGACGCCGCCGGCATCGACCTTTCGCGTGACTTCCGGCGTGACATCAGCGTGGTGGTCCAGCCGAATGGCACGGCCAGCGGTTTCGTGCGGGCTGCCGACCTGTACGACGAAATCGTAGGGCATATCGAAGTCACGGCGGGGGGCCGCAGCCCGGAAATCTAGCCGGGCCAGCGGTGAGTGGCCAATGATCAGTCTCCGGCAGTGATATTCGGCACGTGACGCCGCCTCCGCGCGGCGTTAAGATTGCGTCGGAATGCGCGATTGCGCGCTTGAACCGACCTTAACTGGAGACGACTCATGCCCATCATCACCGAAGACTGCATCATGTGCGGCGCTTGCGCCGATGAGTGCCCGGTCGGGGCGATCAGCGAAGGCGATTTCGCATACGAGATCGACCAGAGCATCTGCGTGAAGTGCGAAGGCTACTTCGAGACTTCGCAGTGCGTGGACGTCTGCCCCAACGGCGCAGTCCTGGCTGACTAGCACAGCCGGACAAGAGCGAAAAAGCAACGCGGCCCCCAATATGGGGGCCGTTTGCTATTCTGCGGGGTGCGCCTTACTGTGCCGGAGTGCCGTACAGCTCGCGGTACACGGCGTAGTGTTCGTAGATGCGCTGGACATACGCGCGCGGCTCGGCGAGGTCAATGAGCTCCACGAACAGGTCGGGGTCCCCCGCGGAAGCTTGCTGCCAGGCAAGTGCGCGGCCCGAACCGGCGTTGTATGCCGAGAGCACGGCGTACGGGTCGCCGTCGAAGCGGTTGAGCTCATCACGCAGCAGCCACGTGCCGAAGGCAACATTCACAATCGGGCGCTGGAGGTCGCTGGGCTGGTAGTCCGGCCAGTTAAGCCGCTCCGCGATGTCCTCGCCGGTGGGGGGCCAGATCTGCATGAGGCCCTGCGCCGACGCGGACGACGTGGCGAAGCCCTCGAACAGGCTCTCCTGCTCGATCAGCGCAAAGACGAACAGCGGGTCGAGGTTGTGCTGCTGGCTGCTCTGCAGGATGAGATCCGAAAAGTAGGTCGGGTAGCGCAGCCGTGCTAGAAACTCAGGCCCGTCCAGCGCGCGAATGCTGGCCAGTGTATGCAGCCGGGCCACCGCGCTGATCGACGGGCGGTAAAGCCCGATCTCGCGGAAGTAGATGGCAAGCTGGTACAGCGCCAGCGGGTCGTCCTGGTAGCTGGCACGGACCTCCTCGAAGGACTCGCGCGCCTCGGCGGTCATTCCCAGATCCCACAGCTCGCGGGCCCGCACCATGCGCGGGTCCCCGGCGATATCGCCGCGCAGCTCGGCGGCGAGGGGCGGGGTGGCCTCCAGCGCGAACGTCTCCACGAGCCACCGTTCGGCTTCCTCGCGTCCCTCGTCGGAGTTTTCGGGCAGGGTGAAGCTGTCAGGCTGCCAGAACGGCTCGCGCTCGGCGAGCAGGTCGGCGGCGCGCAGGCCATAGTACTGTCCCGGCGCGGACGACGCGGCGTTGTTTAGAAGCTGCATGCCTTCATCAGCGCTGCCGTTGGCCAGCAGCACCTTGCCCTGCCACAGCAAACTTGCTGCCGAGCCGCCACTGCCGGGTGCCGCCGCAGCCTCGGCGAACAGGGCCTGTGCCGACGCGGCGTCTCCATCCTGGTAGGCAACGAGCGCCGCGTCGAACAGCCCTGCAGCGGCGCGTTCGTCGGCATGCTCTGCGGCGAGTGTGCGGAAGTAGCCGGCAGCGCGCTCGACGTCGCCCTCGGCGAGGGCCAGCGAACCTGCCTGAGCCAGCGCATCGACGGCCTGGGGCAGGGCGGGGTTCTGCTCGCGGAAGGTGTCGAGCGTCTCGAAGGCGGCTTCCACGTCGCCCATTTCCGCCTGAACGGAGGCCATATCGAGGAAGGCGTTACCCCACTCTTCGCCGTCCTCCGGCTTGAAGCGCACGACGGTCGCCTGAAGCTCAGTCAGAGCCGCCGATAGATTGCCGAGCGCCCGGTAGGCCCGCGCGATGTACAGGTGCGTGAGCGGGTTGTCCTGCCGGATGTCCTCCTGCGAGGCGAGGTGCGTCAGCAGCGCCTGCACGGCGATGTCATACTGGCCCTGGTTGTAGTTGACGATGCCGCGCTGGTACTGGTCCACATCCATCTCGGCGTCCAGAAGCGCGCGAAGTGCGCTCAGCGCCTCGAAGCTCTCCGGGTACTCCATGAAGACCTTCTCGAACTGGACGTAGGCAGCACTCGTCTCGCCCGCCTCCATCCACGTCTGGCCGAGCATGTACTCGATACTGGCCCGGTAGAGCGGGTTCTGTGCTTTGTCAAGGATCATCTGGTACTGGGCCACCGCGCCTGACGTGTTACCCAGCGAACGGTTGATCTGCGCGACTTTCTCGCGGAGCACCAGCTCGCTCAGCAGGCTCTGCTGTGCCTGGAGTGCCTGGTCATAGGCGGCCAGAGCCTCGCTCTGCTGGCCCGCAGCCAGGTGAGCATCAGCGATACGCTCGTACACGGCGCCGTCGATGACACCGGGCCGCAGGGCGAGGTATGCCTGGAAGTCGGCGATCGCGCCCTGCCAGTCGTTGAGGCCCAGCCGGGCGTCGCCGCGCAGGAAGGTTGCCTGGGCAGCGCGAGCGTGCTCAGGCTGCTCGGTCAGAAAGGCGTCAAGCGCCGACTCGGCGGCGGCGAAGTCGCCGCTGCGCAGCGAGGCGTGCGCCAGCCCGATCTGCGCCATGGCGCGCTCGTCTGTCGTCGCGCCGGGGTCGGCAAGCACCTGCTGGAACGCGGCGGTTGCTCCCTCCCAGTCCCCGTTGCGCAGATCACGCTCGCCCTGATGCACGACCTCAATCGGGATCGGGGTTGGGGTGGCGGTTGGCGCCGGGACCGGCGTTTCACTGGGCGGCGGGAGACTCGGCGTGGGCTCCTGAACGGCACCGGGCAGACCACCGCCGGAACCTCCGCGGCATGCGGAGAGGGCAGCAGCCAGCAGCACCGCTGCGAACAGCGTGAGACGTCTTGGATGAGTCATAGGCGCGATTATCCCGAGGTTGCGGGCGGTTGTCAATGAAACCCGGTGGCTACTGCTCGCACGCAGCCGCCAGACAGCAACCGCGCCGGAGGTGTCTCCGGCGGGCGTGGGTGTTTGGGGCCTCGCAGGGCCGCGGGGTGCGGTTCAGGACGCCCCCTGCCAGTCCAGCATGTTCCGGACTTTCACGAGAAGGTCGTGGTGCAGAATTGGCTTCTGCAGGTAGTCGTTCGCACCCGCTTCGAATCCGGCGTCCACGGAAGCCGGGTCGCCGCGTGCTGAGAGCATCACGATGGGGATGTCAGCTGTCGCGGGCATATCCCGGATGCGCCGGCAGAGCTCGATGCCGTTCATGCCGGGCATCATGACATCCAGGATAATGAGGTCGGGTTTGTGGTTCTCCAGGAGCTCAAGCGCTGCGTAGGCGTCCCGTGCCTTGAGCACCTCGAAGCCGCCGCGCTCCAGCATAATTCCGATTAGCGTGAGTGCCCCCACCTCATCGTCGACTACAAGGATGATTGCCATATAGTTGTTCCTCGTCCGGGTGGATGCGGCTCGATAAGGATGAGACCAACCCCCAGTCTATCGAAGTTATAACAAAATGCAAACGCATGCAGAGCCCCTGCGCAACCTGTAGATGAATGGCCTCGCAGCTCAGACTCGGCATCGGGGGAGTACGCACCTGCGCGGTCCGGCGCCCGTGTACAGCATATCATAAGATATGCTTGTTGTGGCGATTTCGCGCCGATTCTCCCCGGTTTTCACAACTATTCCATGCCCCGCTAAACAGTCCGCTAACCAGCGCCGGTTGAATGCCCCCTGACAGCACTGTATAATTGCCCGCGTGACCGCTGACATGCGAGGAATCCCCATTGCGTGAGACACAGCCCGGCGACGTCGTCCTGTTGATCAGCCTGCGCGACCAGAAGACTTTTCTGCGTATGCTGAAGCCGGGTGAGGTTCTGCACACGCACAACGGCTATCTGGCACACGACGATCTTATCGGGCAGCCGTACGGCGCGAAGGTACGCACCCACCTCGGCGCGTCCTTTTACCTTCTCTCACCCACCACCGAAGAGCTGATCCGGTACATCCGGCGCAAGAGCCAGATCATTTTTCCGAAAGACTCGGGTTATATCCTCCTGAAGCTCGGCGTACGGCCCGGTTCCCGCGTGCTGGAAGCTGGCTCCGGCAGCGGCGGGCTGACGCTGGCACTGGCCACCGCCGTTGGCGATGCCGGGCACGTGTACTCCTACGACGTGCGCGCCGACCTGCAGGCGCTGGCCGAGCGCAACGTACACGATGCGGGGCTGGCGGACCGCGTCACCTTCTGCGTCCGTGACGCAGCGGAGGGCTTCGACGAGACGGACGTCGACGCCCTGTTCCTCGACCTGCTGGCCCCGTGGGAGGTGCTCGACCAGGCCCACGCGGCACTCGCCGGCGGCGGGGTGTTCGGCAGCCTCGTGCCGACGATGAACCAGCTCATCACGCTGATGGAGGCACTCCGCGCGCATCCCGGCTTCGTGTTCGAGGAGGTCGAGGAGCTCTCGCTGCGGCGCTACAAGACCGTCCCCGCGCGGATGCGCCCGGAAGATCGCATGATCGCGCATACCGGCTACCTGGTCTTCAGCCGCGCCGTGGTGGTGTCAGGCGGGCACGAAGACGAAGACGAGGCCGGAGCGGGCGAGGCGGATTCCGATGAGGTCGAACCGGATGAAGGTTGAATTCGGCACCGTCCTGGTAGTGTGTGCTGCGGTACTGCTGGCGGCATGCCAGCCTGCCCCCACTGTGGCGCTGCCTACCTCGACGGCACGCGCGCCGACCGCCACCGTTGAAGCGCCTCCCGAAGCAGTAGAGCTGGCCACAGCGGAGCCGGTGACCGCGACGCCTGAGCCTACAGTACCCGCCGGTACGCTGCTGCGCGAAACCGTGGCGTTGAGCGCCGGAGGTGGTGCGGTGCTGACGTTCGCCGGGCGAGCGCTTGAGACGGTGCGGGTGGACGTGGAAACGACGGGCGGCGCGGCGGCTTTCAACCTCAGCCTTGTGGACGTGTTCGGAAACCGGCTGGCGGCGGTGCAGGATGGCGGCCTGCCCGAAATTACGCTGCCTGCCGGCGGGACGTACCGGCTGGAGCTGGAGTCGCAGAGCGGCTCGGCTGTGCTGGACGTATCCGTCACGCGGCTGGCAGAGCCTTCGGAAGCGTGGCGGCTCGCGGGCCCGGAAGTTCAGGCGAGC
Organism: uncultured Anaerolineae bacterium; assembly: GCA_964506005.1. Classification (GTDB taxonomy): domain Bacteria; phylum Chloroflexota; class Anaerolineae; order Aggregatilineales; family UBA3940; genus UBA3940. The sequence goes on from CAZDLX010000017.1 coordinate 13,408, forward strand.
GGGACGCTCGGTGGCGCAGGCGCAGTGCACAGCTACATCTTCCCGCTGGAGGCTGGCCGGGTTGTCGCCGTCGAAGCCCTGGCCGGGAGCGGCGATCCCCTGCCTGTGCAGGTCCTGGGCCCCGGTGGTGAGCCCGCCGGCGAGGGCGCCACGTTCGTGGCTCCACACACCGGCGATTATGCCGCGCTGGTCGGCGGCGGCGGGGCGAGCGGCGATTACACGCTCCACGTGCGGCGAGCAGACGTGCCGCCAGAGCCGGTTGGCGAGCCGGACGTCGAGGTCGGGCGAGACTACCGGGCGGTGCTCGTCGAGGGAAGCCCGCTTGCGCTGACGTTTGACGCAGCACCCGGCGACGGGCTGCGCGTTGAGGTTGTGGGGGCGGAAGAACCGCTTGCCACCGACATACACCTCGTGAGCCCCTTCGGCCAGGTGCTCGCCTATGCATCAGGCCAGCCACAGGCCGCGGACACGTCCATCGCGGAGGTACAGCTTCCCTACCCCGGGCGCTACAGCATCGAAATACGCCCGCGCAGCTCCGGCGAAGCGTGGATCAGGCTGACGTGGCTGGAACCGGCAGCCCTGACCGGGGGAGGTGAGCTTGAGGGAGTGCGGGTTGAGCGCACCGGGCGCATTGCCGGTCCCGGCGTCTTCCACACTTACCGGTTTGAGGGCGCGATGGGCGATGTCGTCTCGCTGGTTGTGAGCCCCGCGCCGGGAACTCGCACGCTCGTGCCTGCCCTGGCGCTCGTCGGCCCGGAGGGCAGGCAGCTGGCCCTCTCGACTGGCACGGATCAGGGTGATACGGTAGAAACCACGCTTGGCCGCTACCGGCTTCCGCAGACGGGGACGTACTACGTCGTCGTCTACGGCGTGACTGGCGGCACCGGACTGTACAGGCTGATCTACGAGCGGCAGGGCTGAAACGGATCCCTGCCCAAACCACCATGCGATATCGGAACGCCTCCTCAAATTGCAGCATCGCCCGGCTGCTGGTGCTGGCACTGGCCGCCGGTCTTTTGCTAGCGGGCTGCGGGAACCGCCCCGCCGATGCCGCCGACTCCGGGACGCCTCCGGCAAGCAGCACGCCCTGGCCGACGCTGGCCGCCGTTGTGCCCGCGAGCGCCGTGACGCCAGGCCCGGCGGGTACGCCCGACGAGGCTGCGTCTGAGACGCCAGAAGCGACCGGGACGCTGCCACCCCAGTCGGGCCCGGAGCTGATCGACCAGTTCCGCACGCAGGTGCGGCCCGGCCTGCTGTCGGTATTTCCGCTGGAGGGCGATGTCGAGCACCCGGTCCGCATCGAGGTGATCGTGCTCTCGGGCGACCTCAATCCGCTCGTCGTGATCAACAACATGGCGGGCGACCGGCTGGCGGTGTCGAACAGCGGCGGTCAGAACGAGCCGGAGGTGATCGGGCAGTTCCTGTTCCCTGCCGATGGCTTCTACGAGCTGGGCGTCTCGGCGGGGGAGGGGGAAGGCGAGGTTGGCGTCTCGATCTACCGGCTGGACCCCGCAGAGCTTGAGGGCGGCGGCACGCTCGAGTCCATCGATGCGAGCATTCGCGGCGTTGTGGCGCACCCATCCACCTATCACACCATCCGCCTGCAGGTTGAACGCGGGCAGCGCTTCGACCTCGGCGCGGAGGCGCTGACCGCGGGGCTGGACCTGCTGTTCGAGCTGTACGGGCCCGACGGTGCGCTGCTGGCCGCCCGTGACGACAACGTGGACCAGGACCCCTGGCTCTGGAACTTCATGCCCAACGTGAGCGGCGAGTACACCATCGTACTGAGCAACTACGGGGAGACAACCGGCGAATATCGCCTCCAGGTCAGTCCCTCGGAGGGCGGCGAGCCGGCGACACTCGGCGCGCGGACCGAAGTCGCCGTGCAGGGCGCGCCGCGCCGCAGCACGTGGCTGACCTTCGATGGCACAGCGCTCGACGCCATCTACGTCGAGGCGCAGCCCATCGACGAGGGCGTCGATGTCCAGGTCGCGGTGTATGATGCGTACGGCAACGAGCTGATCTCCGTCAACGACGCGGGCACGGGGGCCGGTGAAACCATCGCCCTGATGCAGTTCCCCTTTGACGGGCGCTACCAGATCGAATTCTCGACACTGGGCGAGAGCGGGATCGTCGAGTACTACATCCGCTACTACCGGTTCACAGAGCTCGAAGACGATACCGGCGGGATGGTCGTGGCCGGCGGTTTCGGCAAGTCGGGCGAGCTGGCGGACCCAAATATGGCCGTGACGTATCTGTTCGACGCTAACCAGGGTGATCTCGTCGGCGTAGATGCTCACGCCACCGGCAGCAGCGGTCTCGACCTCGGCTTCGACCTGTACGGCCCGGACGGCACGCGGCTGGCCCGTCGCGACGATGTCGTTGGCAAGAACCCGGTTATCGACGGCATCGAGCTGCCGCTGTCGGGGCGTTATGCTCTGACACTGTGGAATTATGGCGGCAGCACGGGGACGTACGATGTGTTCGTTACGAACCCCGGCGTGCCTGCGACCCCACCCGGCGAGTCGCTCGATTTCGGCGAAGATGCCGCGCCAGGTGGCGCTGCACCCGAGGAAGATGACGACGAAGAGCCGTAGCCGGACTCCTAGTGAGCTTGCCAGCCAGCCTTTCTCCTGCGACACTCTAGACGTTACCAGGATCTGCTCTTGAGAAGGGACATCACCAGAATGCAAGAGAGGGATGGAGCGCGGCAGACCTTCAGCCCGCGCGTCTGGTTTGCCGCGCTGCTGCTGGCATTCTGTGCATGGCTGCTGATCCAGCTTGCCCCGGCCATCTTTCAGGTGCTCGCGCTGATCTTCGGCGCGTTCCTGCTCAGCCTTGCGGTGAAGCCCCCTGCCGAGTACCTGGCCCGGTGGAGGGTTCCCCGGGTCGTGACAGTGCTCGTCATTTACCTGGCCGTACTGACGCTGCTTGGCCTGCTCGGCGGCTGGACGGGTTCGGCCGTGAACCGGCAGATCCGCATCCTGCGCATTGACGTGCCGCTGCTCGTCGACGACGCCATCTCCACCCTCGACAGGCTCACAGAGAACATCCCCTGGCTGGCCCAGGCAATCCCGTCCCTCGATCAACTGGGTGAGACGCTCACGCGCGGGGCGCAGAATATCGCCTCGGCGCTGGTGGGGGCAGCGACCGGTACCGGTCAGTTCTTCCTGCAGATGCTGGTCGTGGTGACGCTCTCCATCTTCCTGGCGACCGGGCAGAATCTGGGACGCCGGTTTGTCGAGTACTGGGTCCCACCTCGCTACCGGGCCAGCGTCAACGCGGTGTTCAAGAGCGTTCCAAGGCGGCTTGAGCGCTGGGTGATCGCCCAGCTTGGCATCATCGTGTACTTCATAGTCGCGTACGGAGCGGGCCTGCTCATCCTGGACGTACCGTTCGCAGGGCTCATCGCGGTGATCGGAGGGGTGCTGGAGCTGGTGCCGTACATCGGCGGCGTGATCGCGCTCGTACTGTCGGTGCTCGCCGCACTGACAGTCAGCCCGATCAAGGTGGTGTGGGTCGTGCTGCTGTACATCATCGTGACGCAGATCGAGGCGAACCTCGTGCAGCCGCAGCTTTACGGGCAGGCCGCCAACGTGCACCCGATCGTGGTGCTCGTCTCGCTGATCTTCGGCGCTCAGGTGGGCGGCATTGTCGGGGCGTTATTCGCGGTGCCGCTCGTCGTCGTGCTCATGGCGATCATTGAGGAGGTCAGGCGGGCGTGGCTGCCCGAGCAGCAAGACGCGCCCGCCGAGCCACCGCCTGAGGGCGAGCCTGCCGCCTGAGGGCGGGCACGAGGTAGAGGTAACGAAACGAGCCGGGTTTTGCCCGGCTCGTCTGTTTGTCGATGCGGCAGAGGTTGGCTCTCAGGCCTACTCCTCTTCGTCCTCTTCCTCACGGCTCTCGCGGATGACTTCCACCTCAGCCGCCTCTTCGAAGAGCAGTTCTTCCTCTTCCCCTTCTTCCTCTTCCTCAAGGCGCGGGTAGTCCAGCTTGACGATAAGCTCGGTGTCGTCGGCGATAGCCTCGGTGCCCTTCGGCAGTATGAGGTCGCTCACTACGATCTGGTCGCCGATCTCAGCCAGCCCCGTGATGTCCACCTCGATCTGGGGCGGCAGGTCAGCCGGCAGCGCCTCGATGACCAGCGCGTTCAGGCCGTGAACCAGCACCGCAGCGCCGCTGTTGACCAGCTCGTTGTCACCGGTGAGGATGACGGGCACGTCGGCACGGATAGAACGGGTCATCGAAACCTGGTAGAAGTCGACGTGCATGATCTCGCCGTAGATCGGGTCACGCTGGACCTCACGGGCGAGCGTCGGGATCGTTTCGCCGTCAACGACGATCTCGATAATCTGCGTGCCGCCGGCCGTGAGCAGCGTCTGGCGCAGCTCACGCTTGTCCAGGGTCAGGCTGAGCGGCTCGCGCTCGGGGCCATACACGATGGCGGGGACCATCCCCTCGCGGCGGAGCTGCTTGACCTGCTTGCCGACCACCGTTCGCTTGGTCGCGTCAATCTTAATGTACTCAGGCATCTCTCAATTTCTCCTGCTAACGCCATAAACGCCATCTAATCCGCCCTGCACCAACAGCCGGCGGCGGCAGCGCATTTCAGAACTTGACCGGGCAAAATGAATGGGCACCCCTCCACGCCCGGCGGACAGCAGCCAGGCTCGGGCGGGAGCGCCCCGCATCAGGATATTTTACCGGGCCGCCCCGCGAGCGTCAACACGAAAAGAAGCGCTCGCTCTACCTTGCTGCGGGTGGATGCCAGAAGGACGCTCCGGGTGGTAAGATAGGCGGTGCTGCCCGCGCCAGGGCGGGACGCAGCCGCTGGACGCAAATCAGACGCTGACGAGAAGGTGAATGCCGCTCTCCGCACTCGGTGACACCATCGCCGACACGATTATGCTGGCCCTGGGCATCGTGCTCGACGCCGGGCCGTTCCTCCTGCTCGGGGCGGTCGCCGCCGGGCTCGTGGAGGTTTTTGTGCCGGACGGCGAGCTGGCGCGCCTCGCGCCGCGCGGGCGCGTGCCGGTTGCGCTGGCTGGCATCGCACTGGGAATGCTGTTCCCGGTTGGCGAGTCTGGCGCGATCCCGCTGGCCCGCCGCCTGATGCGTAAGGGCCTGCCTGCCGGGCCGGCAGTGGCGCTCCTGCTTGCTGCGCCGGTGCTCAACCCCCTGATGCTGGCCGCCCTCGGCGTGGCGCTGGGGTGGGGCGGTCTGCTGGCGCTGCGGGTGGCGGCAGGTCTGCTGCTGGCGCTCGGCGGCGGGATTGCGGCGGGGATCCTGTGGCCTGATGCGGATGCCACCGTACGCACAGCGCCGCCCGGATCATCACCGGCGTCTGCAGCCGGCGGCTCGCTCGGGGCGAGCCTGCAGCACGCTCTTCGCATCGCCGGGGACGAGTTCGTCGCGCTGGCCCCGTATCTGCTGCTGGCGGCGTTCGTGGCGGCGGTGGCTCAGATGCTCGCCGGTTCCGCGCCGGCGCTGGCAGGTGGGTCGTCAGGCCCCGCAGCGGTGCCGGTGGCACCACTGCTCGCCTTGCTGAACGCGGGCAGCCCCCTGGCTGACGCCCGCACTGCCGCCCAGCTCGGCGCAGCCGCGCCCGCCAGCGCTGTGGCAGCGTTTCTGGTTTCGGGTGCGGTGCTCGATCTGAAAAACCTGGCGCTGTACCTGTCTGTGCTGCGGGGCCGTGTGGTGCTGCTGCTTGCCGTGCTCGCGCTGGCGGTGGCCCTATCAACCGGGTATCTGGCTGAAGCGATTCTCGGAGTGCTGCTGTGATGACAGAGCGAGCGGCAGGCCGCCTCAAATCGCTCGGGCTGATTCTGCTGGCGGTGTTCTTCGCACAGGCGCTGTACAGCGGCCGGCTCGTCGTCACGCTCGGGCCGGGCCGCGGCTGGCTCGCCGTATTGACGACAGGCCTGCTGATCCTGATCGCCAGCTCGTATTCTGCTGCGCCGCTCGAAGCGCCGGATGACGACCGGCATCCGTCGCGTGGGCGAGCGTGGGCGCTGCTTCTCCTCGCCGTGCCGCTCGTGCTGGGCCTGCTCTCGCCGGTCCACGTGCACGACGACGCCGTGCCGGGCAGCGGCTGGCTGGGGGCGGCGCTCGGCGAAGCAGTTGAGGCTGCGGAGGGAGTCCTGTATCTGGCCCCCGCCAGCGGGGAGCCGCCGGCCCTGTGGTTGATGCCGCTTGAGGGCGGAAGCCCGCGCCAGGTGTTTGCACCGCCGGGCGGCGTGCTCGACTATGACATCGCGCCGGGCGGTTCTTATCTCGCGGCGAGCGTGCTGGACGACGCAGGGTCGTCGGACATCTGGTTGGTTGGGACGCAGGGCGCGAATCCACGCCGCCTGACAACCTGCGCCCCGTCGAGCTGTTCGGGCGTTGACTTCTCCCCGCGAGGCGACGTGCTCGCCTACGAACGGCGCGAGCCCGGCGTCGCGCCGGAAGCGCCTGCACGCATGTGGCTGTATGACCTGGCAAGCGGAGAGAGCGCACCTCTCTTCGAGGACGAGCGCATACAGGGCTACGATCCGCGCTTCAGCCCCGACGGCAGCCAGGTGGCGCTGTACGACACTGCATCGCAATCCATCCGCGTCACCGCACTCGACACCGGTGAGTCCTCGCTCATCGGCAGCCAGTTAGGCGAGGTCGGTGCCTTCTCGCCGGATGGTGAGTCGCTGGTCTTTCCGGATATCCGCGCGGTTGGGCGGCAGTACTTCCCCGAGCTGTGGCTGGTGCGCGTCGACGCCCCGCGCCGGATCACGGCGCTGCGCGGTGAAGCTCAGGAGGACTTCGCCCCCGCATGGTCACCTGACGGCGGCACGATTGCTTTTGCCAGCCGGCGCATCGACCGGACCGAGGGCTTTGCGAGCCAGCTCATGGTGTACGATGTCGAGAGCGGCACGGTCGAACAGCTCACCGACGATACCCGCTATAATCAGACTGCGTTCGTGTGGCACGCCTCGGGCGAACGGCTGCTCGTGCAGCGCTTCGAGCTTTCTGGCGCGAATGCGGGCCCCGCACTGTGGGTCTACGAGCTTGCCACGGGCGAGATGAGGCTGCTCGTCGAGGACGCCTTTGCCGGGCAGTGGACGCCATAAGAAGGCGGATGCCTCACAAGTTGTGACGTAAGCCGAAACAGGAAGGGAGTGGTATGACGGACGAGACCGCCGAGCAGCAGAACGCGGGGGCCCCGGAGCACGCCCCGCGCCGGCGTCTGCCCGCCGGACTAATTGGGCTTGCCGGGCTGGCGCTGCTTTCCAGCCTGATCATGGCCGCGCTGCTGCTCATCGGCCCGCCGGGCCGCAATGCCGCCGGCGGTGGCCCGGCGCTTACGCCGGTCCCCGACCGCATCTCGGATGGCGCGCTCGCGCCGGTATTCGAGTCGGAAACGCCCGCGGGCGAGCCCGTCTCGCTGGAGGCCCTGCGCGGGCGGCCCGTCGTGCTCAACTTCTGGGCGACCTGGTGCGCGCCCTGCCGCGTCGAGATGCCCGCCCTGCAGCGGGCCAGCGAGCGCTACGCCGGCGAAGGGCTGACCATACTCGCCGTGAACGCGATGGAACCCGCCGGCCGCGTCACCGAGTTTATGGACGAGCTCGGGCTGACGTTCCCGGCGGTGCTCGACCCGGACGGCGAGATCCTCGACCTGTACGGGGTGCGCGTCTTCCCGACGACGATCGTGGTCGACGCGGAGGGGCGGATCCGGGCCGAGCACTACGGCCCGCTCACCGACGAGCAGATCGACGAGTACCTCGCGCTCGCCGCCGGACAGACAGACGCCGACTGAACGGCCGCTTTTTGCCCTGCCAACCTGTGGCAAATCTTGTGCGTTTCCATTACAATCTTGTCAATACTCGCTTTCTCGCACACCCTCCCGTTATCAACCTACCTGAGAACGGCTGACAGCGCATGCCCAGCACACAACCTTTCGGAGACATCTCCGACGAGCCTCTTCTAAACATCAAGGCGGTCTCGCAGGCGACGGGTGTCGAGCCGGTCACGCTGCGCGCCTGGGAACGCCGCTATGGTATTCCCGTCCCGTCGCGCTCCGAGCAGGGCTATCGCCTGTACTCCGAGCGCGACGTTGCCATTCTCCGCTGGCTCAAGTCGAAGGTGGACGCGGGGGTCAAGATCCGCCAGGCCGTTGATATGCTGCACACCCAGGCCCCGCAGGCGCTGCCCCAGAGCGCGCCGTTGAGCCTGCGCACCGCAGAGGGGTCGAGCCTTGAGGCGCTGCGCGGGGAGATGTTGGCCGGCGCTTACGCCTTCGACGCGGCGCGCGTGCAGAGCTGTATGGCCGAGGCATTCGCGCTGTTCCCGGTCGAGGACGTGTGCCTGAACATGCTGATTCCGGTACTCAACCAGATCGGCCATGAGTGGCGGATCGGGCGCGCCAGCCTGCAGGTCGAGCACTTTCTGACGAATCTCGTGCGCCAGCAGCTTCTTACACTTGACGCAGCCGCACCGCAGCCGACGCGCCGGGGCCGCGTGCTCACCGGTAGCGGGCCTGGCGACCTCCACGAAATGGGCGTGCTGACGCTCTCCATTTTGCTGCGGCGGCGCGGCTGGGAGGTCATCTACCTGGGGCAGGTGGTCGGCCTCGCTCGCCTGCGGACCACGGTCGAGTCGACCCGGCCCGATGTCGTGATGCTGTCCGCCAGCACACTTTCGACGGTAAGGGCGCTGCGTGATGCAGCAGAGGTTGTTGCGGGGGCGAACCGGAGCCGGACGCAGTTCATATTCGGCGGCCCGCTCTTCCCGTACGTGCCCGATCTTGCCACTCGTATACCGGGGATCTACGGCGGTGACACCCTCCTGGAGGCGCTGCAGCGATTGGATGGATTGCTGAGCGGCAGCTGGCAGCCGGCGGCAAACCAGCCACCAGAGATCGACAGCCGGGTTCGCCGCGCCCATGACGCCGTGCAGCGTGCGGCCCGGCCCCTGACCGAGCACATCGCCGTGATGCTGGAAGAGTTAGATCCCGGGCTGGAAGGTGCTGCTGCGCTGGATGCCGCCGGTGAGGCGGTAGATGGTCTGGTGGCGGCGCTTGGCCTCGACCTGCCTGAACTGCTCGAAGTGCCGGGGTCGCTTGCCGGGCCGCCGCTGCACGAGCGCGGCGTCGATGCTGATGCGCTGTACGGCCTGCTGGAGTATTTCGTGGGCGTGGAGAACATGCCCGCAGTTGAGGACTTCCTACCCTACCTGTAGACCCGGCAGCCCGGTTGCCCCACAAACGGTCTCGTGCTACGATGAGCAGTGGCCTGCCGTTGGCTGGCAGGTTCTCTCGCCCTCCGTGGCACCATCGAACGCGAGGTAGCACCCGTGTCCACAGACCCGGCTCGAGATCCGTACAACCATCTCGACGCAAACACACTCACTTATGTTCTGACCGACCCCGGTCAATCTGCCGACGACCATCAGAAGGCGCTCAACGCGATGCTCCGCATCCGGCCTGATGAGCGCCGCAGCCGCCTGGTGATTGTCATCCGGAAGATGATCCAGGTCCCCGACAGCTACGACGATGAGGTCAAGCTTGCGCTCGTCGAGGCGCTGGCAACCGACCCGCACCCCGGGGCCACTGCCGCCATGCTGCAGGTCCTTCCAGACATCCTGGCGGAGGCGATGTCCGAACGGCGTGCGCTGCCGGACGGGTTTCGCGAATACTTCTACCAGGCACTCACCACGCGCTCGCGAGAGGACGACCTCGAGGTGTGGCGCGAGACTATGCCACAGCTTGAGTCGCCGACACTCGTCGCGATGCTGCTCGACCCCGCCGGCGAGTCGCTGGTGGTGGCGCTGGAGCCCCTGGAGCTGATCTCGCGCCTGGCCGAGCCCGAGCGCAGCCGTGCGCTGGTCTCCGCCATCGTGGGGATGGCACGCCTCGACGGCCGTGACGCAGCCATCGAAACCGCGGCAATGCTGATACATGACGGCAGCGGCGACCCACCCGAGCACGCGATAGAGATGCTGGCAGAGCGGTGGAGCCGTGCGCAGCGCGCCGGGAACGAGCGGAGTGCCGCCAGCATCGAACGGGCGCTGCGTATTATCGACAGGCGTCCGCGGACGCGCGTCGAGCGCCTGACGGGCCGCCGCCCCTGGGCCGAATGAGCGCCGCCGTGACCCCCGCCCGTGCAGCCCCGCACAGGGCGTTGTACGGGCTGATTCTTGCCGCCCGCGCAAGCTGATCCCGTCTTCAGTGCCATCTCGCGGCGATCAACCCGGCCCCACCGCGAGGTTGGATGGTATAATTAGCCTGGCTGTGCGGCGGGTGCCGCGGCTGCCGATCCTGTCTTGAGCCAGACCAGAAAACTTCAGGCGGAGACCAATGAACAAGCGTGAACGACTTCAGGCAGCAATTCAGGGTCAGCCCGTCGATCGCGTGCCCGTTGCGCTGTGGCGGCACTTCCCGGGCGACGACCAGCGGGCGGAGGATCTGGCCCGCGCCCACATCGAGTTTCAGAAGACCTACGATTGGGACTTCGTCAAAGTCACCCCCGCGAGCAGTTTCTCCATCCGGGATTGGGGTGTTGAAGATCGCTGGGAGGGCAACACGGAGGGCACGCGCCGGTACGTGCGGCGGGTCATCGAGGTGCCGGACGACTGGCTCTCGCTGCGGGTGCTAGAGCCGGACGAAGGGGCGCTCGCCCAGCAGCTTGACTGCCTGACTCTGCTGCAGCGCGAGTTCGGCGAGGAAGTGCCATTCATACAGACCATATTCAGCCCGCTTGCCCAGCTCAAGAACATCGCCGGGCAGGAGACGCTGACGCTGCACATGCGGCAGAACGCGGGGCAGATCCACCACGCGTTGCAGACGGTGGCCGACTCGACGGTGCGCTTCATCAACGCGGCGAAGAAGCGCGGCATCTCGGGTATCTTCTACGCCATCCAGCACGCGACGTACCGGCTGATGAGCGAGGCCGAGTACCAGGTATTTGGCCGCCCGTATGACCTGCAGGTGCTGGGCGCTGCCAGCGACCTGTGGCTGAACGTGCTGCACCTGCACGGCTCCCACAGCATGTTCCAGCTCGTCGCCGATTACCCTCTGCAGGCCTTCAACTGGCACGACCGGGAATCGCGGCCCAGTGTCTCCGAGGGGTTGAAGCGTATCAAGGGGGCGGCGCTGGCCGGCGTTGACCGCGACGTGCTGCATCTGGACGACCCGGCCCCGGCACTGGAGCAAGCCCACGATGCCTTCCAGCAGTCGGGTGGCCGCCGCTGGATGCTGGGCACCGGCTGCGTGATCCTCGTCACCACGCCGAGCGGCAACATCCACCGGCTGCGGGCGCTTGCCGAGGAGCTGAAGCCTGAGGGGTAGCCGGGCGGCTCAGGGCCTATCGCTAGCCACCTGGTCACTTGCGCCAGAACCCCCTCCTGACCTCGCAGCGACCTCCGGTTGCCGCGAGGTCTTTTCTCCCCCTTGCAAGCGGGAGGTGGTCGGCCCGAAGGGGCGAGCGGAAGGGGTTCGGATCGACTCGTTGCGACTGTTGAAACCAGCCTTAGCCGTTGCCCTCTCCGGCGGGCTCGATAGGCTCCAGCCCGCCAGTCTGCGCCGGGTTGAAGCGCCGCACGACGCCATTGTTCGTATCGACGACGAGCAAACTGCCCTCGGAGTCGGCTGCGACGCCGCCGATGATACCCACCGTCGAGACGTCGCCGAAGCTGTAGCGGTACGTGCCCGCCTCGTCGAACGCGATGACCCGCGAGCCTTCGGGGTCTGTCGCCAGGACGGTGCCGTCCGGCGCCACGTCAAGGTAGGGGCGCTCGTTCGTCTGCGCGAACCAGCCCTCGATGGGCCACTCGCGCAGGTAGTCGCCCTCTGGGGTCAGAACCTGCACGCGCCGGTTCCAGGTGTCGGCGACGTAGAGGTTGCCCTCCGCGTCGAACGCCAGCCCGACCGGCTCCTCGAACTGGCCCTCCAGCACGCCCGCCTCGCCGATCTGGCGCACGAACTCGCCCTCCGGGGTGAAGACGAGCACCCGCTTGTTGCCGGTATCGGCGACGTAAACCTGCCCATCAGCGTCTACCGCGATGTCGCGCGGGCCCCAGAACGCCATCGGGTCCTCGGAGAACGCCCCCTCGGAGCCCCACGTCCGCACGAACTCGCCCTGTGCGTCGAACACGACCACCCGGTGGTTCCAGGTGTCGGCGACGAAGACACTGCCATCCGGGCCGGCTGCCACGCCCCACGGCTCGTTGAGCGTGCCCTCACCGCCGCCCGCGTCGCTGGCGAGCCCGTAGCGGCCCATCGAATTGATGACATTACCTGCTTCGTCGAACACGACGATGCGGTGGTTGGCGCTGTCCGCGACGTACAGCAGGCCATCCTCGCCCTGTGCGATGTCGTGCGGGCGGCTGAGCACCCCCGCGCCGAACTCGGCGGCGGGCTGCAGCGCCAGCTCGTTCTCGGCGTAGGGGTCGGTGGCCTCGGCGATCTCGCTGGCTGCCACGCCGTAGTCCCAGACCTGTGTGAACAGGTCGCGCCGGATGTAGACGCGCATGCGGTCGGGCACCGGCCACTGGCTCAGCTCGAAGCTGGGGCGGTTGCCGCCCCGGTAAGCTGCGACCGCGTCGGCATATGCCTCGTAGCTGCGGTCGGTGAAGATCTCCCACAGCCCGCGCTGCAGATCAGGGTCCTGGGCGACATCTCCCAGCATGGCGAGCAGGTCTGCCGGCTTGTCGTAGCCGAAGTAGTCCTGCATCGGCCACCACATGCGGATGTACTCGAACTGGTAGTAACGGTCGCCGGTGATGGCCTCGACCTGCGGCCATTTGTCCGGCCCGACGATGATCACCGGCGCGTCGCCGATCACGCCGCGCGAGACCTCCTCGCCCATGTAGATCGCGTTGTAGTAGTCGCGCAGGTACCAGGAGTAGGGCCACGATACGGCGTTGTCGTAGGCGACGCGCAGCCCGTAACCGTCCGTCGTCTTGAGCGACATCTCCTCGACGCGCCGCATCACGTCCTTCACCGCGCCTGTCGAGTGCGCGTAGACGAGGAACTCCGTCGCCTCGTCGTAGTTGATGAACGACGCCAGCCATGCCGAGCGCACCGTCAGGAAGCTCAGCCAGCCCACGGCGAAGAGCGCGACGAGCCGCCAGAACAGCCCGCGCCCCACCCGCCCGACGTAGTGAGCCACACCGGCGAGCACGCCGACCGAGACGAGCAGCGCCGCCAGCCACACGCCGGTTGCGGCCAGCGCCTCGACGGTGCGGCCTGCCAGCACGCCCTGCTGGTAGCTCTCGGGGATGACGGTGTTGCACAGCGGGTTGGCCTCCCACAGGCGGCAGGCCGGCCCGAAGGCCCGCGCCAGCGCGGCGGCGAGCACCGGGATCAGCACGAGAAGCACCCAGCCGCTGCGCTGCCACAACCGCCGCCACTCAACGCCGTGGATGAGGCGGCCTGTCACCCAGCCCGCGAGCAGGATCATCGGTGTGGTGAGGTGCGTGGTCAGCCAGGGCATCTTCTCGCCGGCCAGACTGTAGGCGACGAAATTCATCACCGCCCAGTACCCGGCGAACACCAGCACCGGAAAATGAAGGGGCGCTGCCGGGTCGAGCGGCTCGCGGCGGGCGGCGGCAGAGCGCGAGACCGCCGTGTCCTCGGGGTCGGCGGTGTCCACCGCGTCCGCGACGTCAGGCTTGCGGCGTGCTGAGCGGGCCCAGTGGCGCAGGCCGAGCGCGCCCGCCACCGCCGAGAGAATCAGCGGCAGGAACTCGTACATCGGCACGAGCACCATGATGTAGTAATACCACGGCTGGTTGCCGCGCTGGACGTCCTGCTGCTCCAGCCAGTAGCCGAGCGAGCCGATCAGCCCGGTGCCGATGCCGTTGCCGTTGGTAAACATCGTCGTGAAGACGAAGACGAAGAACAGCCAGTACGGGCCGCCGATGGCCCACCAGCGGCTGCTGAACAGCGCGGTCAGCCAGTCAACCACGTCGGGCTGGACGCTCACCGTGTTGGTGCGCGGGTCATACTCGCCCGGCAGGCGGGCCAGATCAGCGTCGGAGGGCGCTTCGGGCAGGCGCACGCGGCTGGGCCCGGGCGGGCGCATGAAGTAGGCCAGCCCGAGCAGCACGGCGATCACGAACACCGGCACCGCGAACATCGCCGTGACGCCGACGCCCTGCGGCGACGTGTCCATCGGGTTGAAGCCCGCGAACTGGATCAGAAACGGCGTCAGCGAGGGCAGGATCAGCGTGCCCGTCGTCATGATCACGTCGAGCTCGGGGAACGTGCGGAGCCGCCGCCACTGCCCCACCACCACGGCGACGATGGCCGCAACCAGCGCGAGCGCCGCACCGCCGAGAAGCACCGCCATTAGCGTTGAGAGGTGAGCGCCGTCTGCGACGGTCACCGCGGGCGCGTTCGGGTCGGGCGGTGGGGAGGTGCCCGCCTCGACGGCCCCCTCAGACTGCCCCTGCAGCACCTGCACCGCGCCCGCCGCAAAGCCGAACAGGAGCAGCGCCACCAGCGCGCCGACGAACACCCACCGCCATGTCCGGCTCTCCCAGCGCACGTCCAGCAGCCGCGCGATGAAATACAGCGTCATGAAGCTGCCGAAAATCGCGATGTAGATGAACGAGACTTCCTTCGACGCGTACAGGATCGCCTGGCCGAGGCCGAGGGTAATCAGGAACTTGAACTGGCGATCCTCCATATAGCGCCAGATCGAGATAGCCATGATCAGCGCGCCGAGGATGGCCGGCATGTCGTGGCGGATGTAGCGCGAGTAATACAGGATGAGCGGCGAGATCAGGAAGAAGAACGACGCGGCGAGCGCGCCGAACTTCCCTAACCAACGCCGCATGGCGAGCGGCAGCATCACGACGGCGATGCCGACCAGCACCGGGTAGATGCGCGACGTGAAGTCGCTGTCGCCGAACAGCAGGTAGCTCAGCGCCGTCATGTGGAAGAGCAGCGGCCCGTGCATCAGCGGCGTGTGGGCAAAGCCCTGCCCACGGTACAGGTTCCACGAGTAGCGGGTGTGCAGGCTCTCGTCGTGGCTCATCACGCGCACACCGAGGTCCCAGAAGCGGGTGACGACCGCCAGCAGAAAGATCGTGGCGTAGGCGATAGTCTCGCCGTTCAGGTACAGCAGGCGGGTAAGCTGGTACTCAAGCCGGTCAAAACGCTCGGCGAGGGGCTGTCTGTCGGTTCGCTGGGTTTCTTCTTGTACCGTCGTCATACGCTCGCATCGATTTCTGGAGCCGCGCGGGTTTGCCGGACGGCTCTGGCGGCTCTTTACGGTCCATATGGGCTATCAACCCGGCTATTATAACCACTTGCGCGCTGAATTCTCACATCTCGGCGGCTACGGCTCGCCGGGTTCGCCGCCCGCCTGCACCAGCCGGTACACGTCCTCACGCACCCACAGGATGGCGCGCTCCTGCTCGGGCGCGGAACCGGCCTGCCGGTAGATCAGCCAGCGAAGCGCATCGGCGAGGCCCATACCGCGCGGCTGCCAGCGCTCCGCGACGACGAAATCCTGCCCGACGTAGCTGGAGCCGAGCGCCGGGTCGGCCCCCTCGGCAGGCGTGACGACCAGCACGCTGCTCACCGTCGGGTCGGCGCGCTCGACGATTTCGGCGCGGTAGAAATCGCGCAGCGCCCAGGCCAGGGGGCTGCCGGGTGAGGTCTGCACCGTGAGCGTGGCGTCGTAAGCGTATCCCACCGCCATGTCGCCCATCTCCGCCGCCGTCGCGGCGAGCCGGTCGAGGCCCGGCTGGGATGGGCCGACGTTGAACGGCTCGTACGGGCTCGCCGGGCGGCTGAAGGCCAGCGCCGCGCTCTGCCCCGCCGCGAGCAGCCCGGTAATCACCAGCAGCGCCGCTGCCGCGCCACGCCAGGCCAGCCGGCGGCTCCACAGGCTGGAGGCGCTCATCCACAGCAGGAGCAACATCGCGACCCACAGCCCGATCAGCACGAGGTCGAGCGGGATACTGATCTGCGGCGCGGACGGTGGGAACGGCAGCACGCGCGGGTCGCGCAGGTGGTGGGTCAGGCTGGCGAGGATCATCCCTGCCAGGCCGGTGAGCGCCAGCGGGTAGCCCCATGCCGCCCAGCCGGGCGCGTCGTGCCGCAGGCCCAGCAGCGCCCGGAGGGCGAGCCCCGCCAGCGGCGCAAGCGGTACGACCCCCCACAGAGCGTGCTCGGGGCGCGCCCCACGATAGGCGAGCGTCAGGATGAGCGCCGCCAGCCCCCACCCCGCCAGCGCGCGCTGCCAGGGCCGCGCCGACTGCGTGGCCAGCCACGCCCCGGCCAACCCGAAGACGACGAGCCCCGGCTCGTACACGATCAGCGATACGAAGGCGGGCAGCGCGCCGGGCACGGGCCGCGCGAACCCCGCTACAAACCGCCAGAGCTGGTCGGCAGCCGCGCCGAGCCCGCCCGGCGCGAGGAAGAACAGCGTGCCAAGTACCGCGATTGCCACCGCGAAGGCGGCTGCCACCTGTCCCCAGGGCACGCGCGCCGAGACCGCGCGCCAGGCGTCCGGCCTGAGCAGGTCTTCGTCGTCGGTGAGCTTCGCAAAACCCCAGCCGAGGGCCAGCGCAAGCACCGCAACCAGCGCGCCGGAGTCGGCCAGCAGCGCCGCGCCGAGCGCCGCGCCCGCCAGCAGCGCGTACCCGCGCCGGCTGCCGAGCAGGAAACGGTCGGCGGCGGCCAGCGCCACGACGAGCAGCAGCATCGAGAGCGCGGTGCCGTCCAGCCGCCGGGAGGCGCCCACCGCGACCGGCGACAGCGCCAGCCAGGCGGCGGCGATCAGAGCGCCCGAGCGGCGCAGCCGGTGCCGGAACAGCAGCGGCGAGAGCGCCAGCCCGATCCCGCCGAGCAGCGGCACGAGCCGCGCGGCGGCGTCTGTCGCCTGGAACAGCGCGAAGCTCAGCGCCGTGCCGCCGAAGACCAGCGGATCGGCGATATCGCCCGCAGCCAGAGCCTCGCCCCCGGCGAAGCGCAGCGCCGCCATCGCCTGCGCCGCCTCACGCGCGTCGAGCGGGGCGCTGCCTAGCTGAATCGCACGCACCAGCAGCGCAGCCAGCGCGACAACTGCCCAGGCCAGAGTCTCGACCCGGACCGTCGCGAACCACCCGCGTGGCTGCGGGCGCGAACTGGTGTAAGCCGTCATGCCTGCTCCTCCACGCGCGGCTGGTCGGCGCGGTAGATCGTCGCGCCGTCCGCGCGGTACACAGGTGTCAGGAAGCGCTCGAACTTGGCGATGCCCGCCGGCGAGGCGAAAGACGGGTTCTGCTCCAGCGAGCCGACGAACACGTAGGTCACGTCGTACTGCTCCAGCAGGGCGAGCGCGCGCTCGATGCTCGGCGTGTCGTAGATCTCGCGGATGTCCTGCTCGCGCGTCCCGGCCAGCTCGCCGTACAGCTCGCCGCGCCACTGGCGCTCGTGGTTGGCCCAGCCGAGCAGGGTCGGCAGGCCGGTCATCGCCGAGACGCGCCCGTAATCGCTGTATGCGCCGCCGACCGCCTCCAGCACGATCTCGTCAGGCCGCGCGTTCTCGCGCAGCCACTGGATGGCCGCCGCATCGCCGGGCCGCTCGCGCTCAATATACTGTGTGCCGTCGAGGGTAGGAGGCCCCGCCACCTCCGCCGCCCGCGTTGGGATGGCGAAGGCGGTGTACACCAGCGAGGCGAGCACCAGCACGGCCAGCAGCGTGCCCATCACCACGCGCATCACGCGCCCGCGCCGGGCGAGCAGCAAATAGCTGCCGTAGGCCGCCGCCACACCCCACACGATCCACGCGGCGTAGTAGAACTTGAAGATGGTGTTCAGCCGCTGGCCGAAGTTGTCGCGCAGGTACACGAACTCCGGGCCGAGCGTCAGTAGTGCGCCCGTCACGACGAGCAGCAGCGCGAAGGCGGTCGAGGCGGGCAGGGGGGTGGGCGTCTCGTCTTCCTCGGCTTCGGGCGGACGGGGTAGCAGCGCCGCCAGCGCCGCGACGAGCAGTCCGGTCAGCAGCAGCGCCGTGAGCGGGCGGCTGAGCCGGTACGCCAGCGCGCGGCTGAGCAGGTTGTCGCCGGGGGCCGCGCCGAGCGCATCCGCCGCGTAAGCCGCCGCGTCAGGGTCCACACGCAGCACGACGAGGCTCATGGCGACCATCACGACGACGAGCGCCAGCAGCACCCCCACGCCGAGCAGCGCGCCCGTGCCCCAGTCCGCGCGGCGGGCTCGCGTCTGCTGCAAGGCCTGGTCGAGCGTGAAGACGACAGCTACAGCAAGCAGCGGCCCGAACATCACGGCGAACTGGTGCAGCCGCGTCGGGAAGAGGGCGTTGGGCAGCACGCCCCCCGCCTGCGAGCTGAAGCTGAGCAGCCAGGGCAGGTAGACGAGCAGCCCCACCACGCCGATGCTCGCGCCCTGCGCGAGCGGGCGCGTGAGGTCGGCGGCGTCGAAACTGCCGCGCAGCGCGACGCGCCGCAGCGCCATCGCGCCGATCAGAATGAACAGGTAGATCGGCAGGTCCCACGTATTGAGGAAGGCAAGCGCGCCGAAGGCGACCACGTACAGCGCGGCCTGCGCGGCGCGGAGCCGCCCCCGCTGCGGCTCGCGCTCGGCGAGGAGGTTGAGGGACAGCATCAGCGCGAGGAGCACGAACGGCAGCGCCAGCACGTGCGGGTGCATGTCGCCGAGCAGGAAGCTGAAGAACGGGAACTCGTCGATGGGCTGCAGGCCGATGGACTCGCCCGCCGGGGTGCGGTCGTGGATCACGCGGGAGGCGTGGAACCACCACCAGCCGCCCCACTGCGACGGTGGCCAGAGCACGCGCCCGGCTGGCCCCTCCAGGCCCTGTACGTCGAGCCAGGCGAGGATGCGCCCGCCGGTGTTCAGCGCGCGGAGAAGCTCGAATAGCCCTTCGAGATTGCCCATCACCCCGACGAACCGCGGCCCGAGC
>CAZDLX010000018.1:0-1261 GCA_964506005.1 uncultured Anaerolineae bacterium
AGAAGACCGCGCGGGCGATGGTCAAGATCTTCGAGGCGGCGGGCATCGACTACGCGGTGCTCGGCGAGGAGGAGCGCTGCAACTGCGAGTGGGCGCGCCGGGCGGGCAACGAGTACCTGTACCAGGAGGCCGCGCATTCCAACATCGCGGCGTTTGACCAGTACCAGTTCCAGACCATCGTCACGCACTGCCCGCACTGCTTCAACACGTTTGCCAACGAGTACCCGCAGTTCGGCGGGCACTACGATGTCGTCCACCACAGCACGTACATCACGAAGCTGATGACCGACGGCCATCTGAAGCTCAACAAGCCCATCGACCAGCTCATCACTTACCACGACTCGTGCTACCTGGGCCGGTACAACGACGTGTACGACGACCCGCGCAACGCGCTGATCGCCATCGAGGACATCAGCATGGTGGAGATGCCGCGCAGCCGCGAGAAGGGTCTGTGCTGCGGGGGCGGCGGCGCGCAGGTGTGGTTCGAGACACACCAGCCCCGCCCGGTCAACGAGATGCGGCTGGAAGAGGCGATGGGCACGGGCGCGGAGGCGGTCGTCGGGGCCTGCCCGTTCTGCACCATCATGCTGTCGTCGGCGGCGCAGAGCCAGGGCGTGACAGAGCAGATCGAGGTGAAGGACCTCGCGCTGCTGGTGGCGGAGGCGCTCGGGGAGGGGTAGAGCGAGGTAAGGGTTGAAGTTTGCTGGCTGCTCGCCAGCGACCGCCTGAGAATGGAATTCTCAGGCTACCTGTGATGCGTCGCCTAAAGGCGACCGTTAGCGGACTCGGTGGCTAACAGGCCGGCTTTAGCCGGCGTATCACATGTAGCCTGATGCTTCAGCATCAGGCAAGGATGCTTGTCCAACCCCTACAGGCCCTGAAGCCCCTCCCGGATCACCCCCAACACCTGTGCCGCCGTGTCCTCCGGCCCGGTGACCGGCACGGCGTGGACCCGCACGCCGAGCCCGCGCAGCTCCGCGTTGAGCGCGCCCGCCAGCCCGGCGAGCGCCGCCTGCGTCGCGGCGAAGACCGCGCCAGTCTCCTCTGGCTCCCGCGTGAGCAGCACGATCACCCCGCCGCCCTCATCCGCCATCACCCGGGCGGCAAGCTGCGCCACCACGAATGCCCCGGTGAGGTTGACCTCCACCGTGCGCCGCACGTCCCACTCATCCATTTTCAACGCCGGCCCGGTAGGGCTGACGTGTGCGTTGTGCACCAGGATCGCGAGGTGGCTGCCGTATCGATCCCGCGCCGCCTCGAT
>CAZDLX010000018.1:1361-32264 GCA_964506005.1 uncultured Anaerolineae bacterium
GGAAGTAGCCCTCGGGGTCCACGCTGAGCAGGTCGTTGTGCCCCGCCCCCCTGACGCGGAAAAACGCCTTCTGCGTGGAAGGCGATGCCGCGTAGAGCGCCTCCGCGTCGGTAACCGGGATGAGCAGGTCTTCCGTGCCGTGGATGACGAGCAGCGGCAGGTGCACGGAGGCCATCTTGCCCGCGTTGTCGAAGGGGTCCGGGATGCCGGGCTGCAGGCGGTCTGGCGGCGCGCCGATGCGCAGGAGCAGGGCCGCGCTGTCGGCAAAGCCGCTCTCGACGATCAGCCCGGCGAAGTTGCCGCCGCGCTCGCGCGCCAGGTGGATGGCGGGCACGCTGCCCAGCGAGCGGCCCATCACGTACAGCGGGATATCCGCCTCGACGCCCGCTTCCTCGCGCACCCTCTCCAGCCCGTCCGCCACTGCCAGCGCGTCGGCCAGCAAGGTGCTGGCGCGCGGCTGCCCGGTGCTCCAGCCGTAGCCGCGATAATCGACGACGAGCAGCGACAGCCCCAACTCCCCGTACAGCGGGGCAACCCACTCATAATCCGCCGCGATCTCGCCGTTGCCGTGGAAGAACACGATCAGCGGCGAGGCAGGCCCGGCACGGAACAACCGGTAGCCGAGCTCGGCTCCATCGCCGGTTGGGATGGTGCCATCGGTGACGTTCTCGCGGCGGCTGCTCCCCGCCTGTGCTTTGCGCGGGTGGAACAGCACGTCGAGAATGCGCGGGTCGTCAAACGGGTGGTGTTCCGGCATACCTGTATCCTCTCTCACGTCCGGTCGAAAACGTAGATGCGCGGGTGCAGCCCGCCCTGAAAGACGCGGATCACGTCCACCAGCGCCCAGAGCGGCGCGATCTGGTCGAGCAGGCCCTCGAACAGCTCGATCATGTGCGTGACGACGACGAGCCGCGCGCCGGGCTGTGCGACGCGAGCCCACTCGCCGAGCGCGGCGGGGTACAGCCACTCCATCTCGGCCTGGTCGCCGACGAGCTGGCCCCACGGCAGGTCGGCGCAGATCGCCGTGCAGACGCCGTCGGGCAGCGGCTCAAGGTCGGTGGCGTCCATCTCCAGCAGGTCGATGCGGTGCCCGAGCCCGGCTTCGGCGATGTTCTGCCGGGCGCAGTCCAGCGCCGCCGCGTCGGCATCGACGCCCGCCGCGAGGTCCGCACTGAGGCGGGCCAGCCGCTCGATGAGCAGCGTCCCCGAGCCGCACATCGGGTTGAGGAAGAAGTCGCCCTCGGCTGGGTTGGTCAGCTCGACCATCGCCGCTGCAATGGTGGCGTTGAGCGCGCCGGGCATGTCGCACACGCGCCAGTGGCGGGTGGCCAGCGGGCGCGGCGAAAGCCGCACGAGCACGTCCCAGCCGCGGTCCTTTCCCGGCGAGGGGCGCACGCGCAGCAGCAGGTCGGCCTCCTCCGGTTCGTAGCGCAGCCGGGTCTGCCTCTCGACCTCCTCGCGCAGCCGGGTAAAGACCGCCGAGTCGCTGCCCGCCGCGCTGAAGCGGAACGTACGGAACGCACGGGGCGGGTGCAGGCGCTCGATCCCGGCGATCTCTTCGAGCAGGCGCGTCAGGTGCTGGTGGCCGAGCAGCGCCTTGGGGCGCGGGATGTCGTAGCGCAGGCGCTTGTACACCGCGACGACGGTCCGCAGCGAGAGCAGGTCGTACGGGTCGCCGTGGAAGCGGAACGCGCGCTCGCCGGGCTCCTGCCCCGGCTCGATCTCGACCGCCCCGCCGAAGCGTCGGTGCAGCTCGCCCTCGGCGAACGGCTCCAGGCCGGGCAGGATCTCGACTTCATAGGCCATACCGGGCTGTCTCTCCCTTGTGTGGTGGCGGTTGGTGCCCTGATCTTACCCCAGGTTGGGTATCAGAATCCGGAACAGCGCGTAGACCGCCAGCGCGGGCCAGAAAGCCATCACCGCGACGGGCAGCCAGCGCAGCACCGGCTTCCAGTGCTCCGGGAAGCGCGCAGCCAGCCAGCGCGACCAGCCCCACCAGCCCGCGGTAACGGCGAGCCCCAGCGGCACGAGCGCCGGGTACAGGTAGCGGCCCTGATGCTGGACGAACGTCAGGTTGTAGTAGGCGAACTGCAGCAGCACGAGCACCGCCAACGCCCCGAAGATAGCCAGCACCGCACGCCGGGGCGCGGCCAGCGTCACTTCCGGCAGCGCGGTGGGGAGCAGTGCCAGCCCGGCGAGCGTCCCCGCGAGAAACAGCCCGACGACGAGGTACACCCGCGGGGACATCGGCACGGCCATCCAGCCGAACTGCCCGAAGAAGCTGTGGAACGTCGTCGTCAGCAGGCGCAGCGCGAACGGCCCCGCACCGATCTCGGCGATGAGGTCGGCGGTGCGGAGCTGCCCGACGACAGCGGCCTCGTGCGCGGCCTGCGCAAAGATATCCGGCCAGCCGTAGACGACCGCGTTTCGTGCCCACCACAGCGCGCCGAGCGCCAGCGCGCCCCCGGCGGCCCAGGCTGCCTGCCCGGCAAACCAGCCGAAGCTGCGCCGCTCGGCGCGCCAGCGTATGACGAGCGCCAGCGCGACCACCAGCACCGCGGGTGCGTAGACCGTCAGCTTGGTGAGAAAGGCCAGCCCGGCCAGCAGGCCCAGCAGCGCGGGCCGGGGACGGCGAGTCGCCGGGCGCGGCTCGCCGCCGGAGTCTGGTAGAACCGGGTTGCCCAGATAGGCGGTGCTGACGGCGAGCAGGGCGGCGAGCACCAGCTCGGCCAGTGCGTCGTTGTTCACGCTGGCCAGCACGCTGAGGTGCTGCGGGATGAATGCGACGAACGCCGCTGCGCCGAGCGCCAGGGTCAGGCGCACCGGGAACAGGCGGGCAATTGTGGCATAGGTCAGCAGCACAACACCGGCCCCCAGCACGAGCGTCGCCAGCCGCAAAGCGAGCAGGCTGCCGCCCGTCAGCCCGTAGACTACCGAGAGCAGCAGGTAGTACAGCGGCGGCTGGTGATCCTCGTACTCCAGCGGCGAAAGGTCGGCCTCCCCGGGGAACTGCTCCGTCGTGAGCTCGCTGAGGTAGGCCGCGTCCCAGTCGCCGGGCGCGATCACCGGGCAGCAGCCCTCCCCGGCGATCTGCGCAATATAGTTGTAGTGTGCGGGCTCGTCGGGCGACTGCCAGGGCGGGGTGTTCGACGCATACAGCGTCCCGATGCCGAGGTACAGCAGAATGATGCCCGCCAGCACCAGGCGGGCGGTGCGGCGGGGGATCATGGCTGCCTCGCGGAGAGGGCCTCGCGCGGGGCCATCCCCACGCGGACGAACAGCCAGGGCGCGCCCGCGCCAACCCACAGGCCGATCAGCGCGTACAGGGCCGCGCCGAGCACGAGACTGTCCGGAGCCAGCAGGTCGAGCGCAGGGGCCAGCCCGAACTGGAGCGCCGCGACCCCTGCCAGCCCGACTACAAAGCGCACGACCCGTTGCAGGACTGGCCCGCGGGCGCTGAACCGCACCCCGCGCCACTCCAGCGCGATGCCAGTCCCCATGCCGAAGAACAGCGCCGGGATGGCCAGCGGCCCCTCATAAAGCTCGTATACCGGCAGGGGTTCGGGGAGCCACGGCGGCGAGGTCACGCCGAACAGGATCGGGTGCACAAGCAGCATGGCGGCGCTCACGGCGGCGGCGAGCCCAATGTGCGTGCCGAGCGTCTGCCGGGGCAGCCAGCGGCTGATCGGCGGCTCCAGCCAGACGTACAGCGCCAGCACAGCCAGCGCCACTAGAATGCCGAGCAGTACGTCCTGCGGGTAGTGAACGCCGAGGATCATGCGGGAAAGCGCCATCAGCACGATGTAGAGCACGGCGGCGACCGTTACCCAGGCGCGCCGGGCCTCGATGGCGGCAAACCCGCCGAGCGTCGCCGCGCCGTGCGTGTGCCCGCTCGGGACGCCGTAGCTGTCCTCCGTGACGAGGTTCACCACGTCCTCGGAGATGAAGTACGGGCGCGGGCGGGCAGCCCACCACTTGATCGCGTCGTTGAGCCAGGCGGACAGCGCCACGACCACGCCGAGCCGCCGCCCCGCACGCTTGTCGACGCACCAGTAGACGATGGGCAGCACCAGGATTAAGAACTCGATCTGGCCCAGGTAGTGAAATACGGTTGCGATGGATACGACGAGAGGCGTGCGCCACGACTGGAACCACAGAATCACGTCGAGGCCCCAGCCCGTTTCCCAGATTGCCACAGGCTCCCCTCCTGAATCGGCGGCGGTCAGCGTCAGAGGTTGGGCGCGTGCTACCCCGAAATCTGCTCGGCGAGCGGGGCTAGCGGGGCTTCGCTCGCGGCTGGCGCGGCAGGCAGCCGGCGGCGCACCGCGAACCACAGCCCCACGAGCGGCGGTATTGCCGCCAGCGCGATGATGAACGGCAGGCCGTGGCCCGGCGTCAGCCGGTAGACGGCGCCCGCCACGCCCGCGGCGGCTGCCGCCGCGACGGAGTAGATCGTCTCGACGATGCCGAAGGCGAGGCCCCGGTTGTGCGGGCTCACGACGTCCGAGGTGCGCGCCAGCGCCAGCGTGCGGACGACCGTCAGCGTGCCGGTGATGGCGAAGGCCCCGCCGAGCAGCACCGGCTGGCGAAGCTGCCATACGCCGAGCACCGCCAGCCCGTAGACCAGCAGGGCCGCGGCGAAGCTCCAGCGCGGGTTCAGGCGCGAGACCAGCATGTTCAGCACGACGGTGCCGCCCGCCGCGATGGAGAACAGCACGCCGATCTGCGAGTACGTCAGGCCGCGCACGTCGCGCAGGAAGTTCGGCATGAGCTGGTAGCCGACAAACATCGCCCCGAAGACCAGCACGTAATACACACTGAGCCGGGTAAACCCCTGGTTGCGGAGCAGGGCGGCGGGCCGCTCGACGTGCACCGTCTCTTCGACGGGCACGGCATGGGTAAACAGCACAATCAGCGTCGAGATGACGAACACCCCGCTGGAGATCCAGAGGCTACTGCGGATGCCCCAGCTGTCCGCGATCAGGCCGCCCAGCGACGGCGAGATGATCAGACCTGCCGTATAAGCGGCGAACACCGCCGCCAGCACGCGGTCCGCCGCACCCGCCCGGCTGCGCTCCGGCAGGCTCTGGATAGCGTAGGCGCTGAGCGAGGGCATCGCGAAGCCGGACATAGCGTAGATCGCCAGGCCGGGGATGAAGCCCTGCCAGGTGGTCGCCAGCGCGCCCAGCACCGTGCCCAGCACCCCGACGAACCATGAAGCGACCATGACCCGGTGCGGCCCGATGCGGTCGGCGAGGTAGCCTGCCGGCACGGTCAGCAGCGAGCGCACCAGCATCTCGACGGCGAGCGCCAGCCCGACCTGCGCTTCAGTCGCGCCGAGCTGCACGAGGTAGAGCTGGCGGAAGTTGATGTACCACAGCCCTTCGCCGAGCGCCCAGGCGAAGAGCGCCAGCATCAGGAGCCGGTTGTTGCGGCCCAGCGCGTGAAACATTAGCTCAATGCCCGGATAAAGCCGGTGACGGCGTCAAAGACCAGCGGGTACTCGACATCCTGCGTGCAGACGTGGCCGCTCTCCTCCAGGACGATCTTGCGTTTCTCCGCGCTGCCAATCGCGTCGTAGATCTTTTGCAGGTTGTCGAACGAGACGGTCTTGTCGGCCTTCGAGTGGACGAGCAGCGCGGGCGCGGTGATGCGCGGCGCGCCGGCCCGCACGACTTTCAGCATGGCCAGCACCTGCCGCAGCGCCGGGACGACCCACGCACGGTAGCTGGGGCGGGGGAACGGCTCCTCGCCACGCCGGATCTGCTCCTGGCGGATGAACTCGTCGAAGCTACTGATCGCCGCTTCGTCGTAGCCCTTCGGGATCGTATCCACAAACACGTCGGCGAGGGGCAGCAGCGGCTTGAGCGGGTTATCCAGCTCGTACAGCGCGGAAAGCGTAACCAGCCCGTCAACAGGCTGCTCGGAGGCCAGCAGCAGGGCGAGCGCGCCGCCCATCGAGAGGCCGGCCACCACAATGCGACTGCACGTGCGTCGCAGCATCTCGTAGCCGGCCAGCACGTCGAAGTACCACTCGCGCCAGCGCACTCTGGCGAGGTCCTGGGGCGCGGTGCCGTGCCCCGCGAGGCGCGGGCCGTAGACCGTCCAGCCCTGCCCGCACAGGTGCTCGCCGAGCCAACGCATCTCGTAGGGCGCGCCGGTGAAGCCGTGAATCACCAGGCAGCCGGTGTCGTTGCCGGGGAAGAAAAAGGGCTCTGCGCCCTTGCGGAGTGTGAGTTCGCTCATACCGGGCAGTGTACCATGCCGAGGGAGGAAAGTCGATAGGGTTGGAGGTGGGCCCTCACCAAAGATTCATGGCAGGGGCGGGTGCGATGCTTTGATCGTGAGACCGCCCCATTCGCGCCAATTCAGATGCTCTAATGACCAGCCTGCCACCCCCTCTGCCGACGCGAAGCGCCGGCATCTCCCCCTAAGAGGGGGCGAAAGCGTTGACACCAGCTGATGGCGCGGGTGCGTGAAGAGCCTCCTTCTGCCCCCTTTCAGGGGGAAGTGGCGGTGTTCGCGGGGCGAACGGCGTCGAAGGGGGTCCTAAGCGGGTTGATGTAAGTCGGTGGTCTTAATGTGACAGCTATGGAGTAGGTCGCGATGTGTGTTAGGCCCGTCCCTCAGTTGCGCCGTCGCTATCGATGAGCCCGCCTTACGGTACGGATGTCTCCCCGGCGGGTATGAACGTCAGGCGGTAGCCGGGCGTCACGGTGCGCCCCGACGGCGTGCTGCACGGGGCGCTGGTGATGCCCGAAACCGGCTCGGCGCGGCCCGGCAGCGTCAGCGTGTACAGGCGGTCGGGCGCCATGGTGAAGTCGGCGTAGCCGGGGCTGACGTCGGGCTTCAGGCCGGTGTAGAAGACCTCCTCGCCGCCGTCCCACGTCACTTCGATGGCGACGCCGGGGACGCCCGCACCGTTCGCGTCGAGCACCATCACCTCGACGTGCCCGCCGGGTATGTCATCCTCGCACACGATCTCGCGCTGGGAGAGGGTCAGCTCGGTCTGCGGGAACAATTCAGGTGTGGGCGATGGCTCGGCGGAGGTCGGCGTAATGGTCGGCTCCTGATCCGGCACGGGGCTCGCCGGCTCCCCGGTCGGCGTGACGGCTGCGGTTGGCGGCGCTGTTGGGATGGGCGTGCTGGAGAACACTTCGGCGGCACGCGGCGCGCCTCCAAGCGCCTCGGCGAGTGCCGTCAGCGCGCGGACGCGGTACGGGTCGGCGCCGCGCAGCAGAGCGGCATCGGCCTGCCGCTCGGCGACCCCGGCGAGGTCCTCTTCGCCCAGATAAGCCAGGCGGCGCTGTGCCCGGGCAAGGTCCTCGTCGAAAAGGTAGGCTTCGGCGATGAGCGTCACGTACTCGGCGCGGTCGGCATCATTTAGCAGGGAGGGTGCGGTGTCTTCATAGCTGACAGGGTCCACGAACCAGGCATAGACCAGCCCGCCGACGAGCCCGACCAGCAAGCCGGCGATCAGCGCGAGCCACGGGAAGCGCGGGCGGCGGGCCATGCGCTCAGGACCCCTCCACTGTCGGGGCGATGTAGGGCTGCATAGCGGGCGTCGTGTAGCCAAGCTGGACGGCCAGCCGGGCCAGGCTGCGGATGTCCTCGGCGCTGCGGCCCTGCTCGATGGCTCGTTCAGCCAGCCGGGTGACGTAGGCTGCCGGATTTCCCTTGGCGAGGCGTTCCAGCCGCGCCTGCGCGGTTTCCCAGTCACCGCTGGCGGCATAAGCACTGCCGACCATCACGACGACCTCCAGCTCGTGATCGGGGTGAAGCTGTTCGAAGCCGACGGTGATTTCCTCCAGCGGCAGCAGCCAGCCCGCAGCCACGCCAAGCGCCGAGCCCAGCAAGAGGCCCAGCAGCAGGGTCAGCACGGTGCGTGCCATCAGTTGAGCCTCCTCGGTGAAGATGGGCAGACTGGTGCGATGCAGCCCTCACCCCGACCTTGAGGCGATGCAATCGCCTCAAGCCCACCCCTCTCCCACAGGCACGCTTGATGCTTCGCATCGACGCGTGCCGGGGCGAGTGGGACAGGTCTGCTGGGAGCCCAACTGACCCCTTCTCCCCTGGTGGGAGAAGGGTGAGCCGAGCGAAGCTCGGGTCGGGATGAGGGGAAGAGCGGGCGGGATAGATAGCCTGCGTCGCTCAAAGTGGAAAAAGCTGTATGGGAACTGTTCGCGGGCAAGGCTGGCGCGCCTTCCACTACGCCGGGGCTGCCGGGTTAGCAAAAAGCTCGGAGCGGGCCGTGCCCCGATCCGAGCCGCTGATGCCGGAGGTGGGACTCGAACCCACA
Organism: uncultured Anaerolineae bacterium; assembly: GCA_964506005.1. Lineage (GTDB taxonomy): Bacteria > Chloroflexota > Anaerolineae > Aggregatilineales > UBA3940 > UBA3940. The sequence continues at coordinate 9,661 of CAZDLX010000018.1, forward strand.
CGCCCGTAAGGGCAACGCATTTTGAGTGCGTCGCGTCTGCCAGTTCCGCCACTCCGGCGTGGGGTCTATTATACCCCGGCCAGTGTGCCGGGCCAATGTTTTCTGCTACAATGGGCAGCGGGCAGCAAGCCCGGCCTTTTATCCCTTTTAGCGAGCAGTTATCAGATCCGCATGGACGAGGCAGCACTCATCAAGCAGGCGCAGGGCGGCGAGATCGACGCCTACAATACGCTCGTCCTGCACTACCAGGAGCTTGCCTACAACATCGCCTACCGCATCGTGGGCGAACCCGACGCGGCGGCTGATGCCACCCAGGAAGCCTTCATTTCGGCTTACCGGGCGCTCGGCAGCTTCCGCGGCGGGTCGTTCAAGTCGTGGCTGCTGCGCATCGTGACGAATGCCTGCTACGACGAGCTGCGCCGACGCAAGCGCCGCCCGCAGGCCGCGCTTGAAGCCCTGTACGTCGAAGATGAGTCCCCTGAGCCGGGAACCTCGTTCACGACGGAGATGGAGAACCCCGAGACCTACGCCCAGCGCATGGACCTCCAGGAAGCTATCATGGATTGTCTGCAGGACCTCCCGGAGGATCAGCGCGCCGTCACCGTTATGTGCGACATCGAAGGTTTCAGCTACGACGAGATCGCGGATATGGCCGGTGTGGCGCTGGGCACGGTCAAGTCGCGGCTAAGCCGGGCGCGCAGCAAGCTGCGCGACTGCCTGCGCGGTTTTGGGGAACTTCTGCCCGCCGAGTACCGTCTTAGTGACGAAATGTAAAAGACGCTGCGCTCCACGTGCAGCGTCCGCCGGAGCGAGTCATCATTAATCACGCACATGTTACAAGCATCGAGCGCCACTGAGTCATGAATAGCCCGCTGACAGAGCACGACCTGATCCAGCTCAATGCCTACCTCGACGAGGAACTCTCGGGCGAGGAACGGGCGGACTTCGAGCACCGGCTGGCCAGGGATACCGCACTCCAGGCGGAGCTGCGGGCGATTCGTGCGACCAAGATGCTGCTCGGCATGGCGGAGCGCCGACGCGTGCCCCGTAACTTCACGCTGGACCCGGCCCAGTACGCGAAACCGGCCCGGCCTTCCCTGTGGGAGCGCCTCGGGCTGACAGGCATCCCCACCTGGGCGACGGCTGGCGCGGCGCTCGTGGCGGTAGCACTGTGCGTTGGCGTATTCATTCTGAGCGACCTCGGGCCCTCTGTGACGGGCCTCGACGTGGCGATGGAGCCGGCCGCCGCCCCGGTAGGCGGGGAGGCGGACGGACTCGAATCGGCGGCCGAGGAAGCGCCCGCCGCCGAGGCGTTCTCGGTCGAGGAGGCGGCAGAAGAGAGTGCGGCAGGTGCCGTCGAAGCCCCGGTAGAGGACATGACCGCCCAGGAAGAGACGGCCCGTGCGGCAGCGCCGCCAGGAATGGGCGGCATACCGGACGCCCCGACGGTTGTCGGGCCCTCTGAAGAGGAAGAGGCCCTGATCCAGGCGGCGCCCGCTGCCGGCGAGGCGGAAGACACCGGCGAGGCTGATGAGGGCGCAGCAGGGCTGGCGCAGAGTGCCGGCCCCGCTGCGCCGCAGCCAACTCCTGAAATTGCTGAAGCGGAAATCGCCGCAGCCCCTGAGGACGTTGAGCAGCCCGAGACCGCGACGACGCTCGAAGCGGCCCGCACCGAGCGTGACGAGGCGGCTGCCCAGCCGCGCACCGGCCTTATCGTCGGGCTTGGCGCGGCAGTCGTGGCAGCGCTTGCTCTTGGCGTGTGGCTGGCGTTCAAGACGACCAGGCGTCGCTAACCCCGTGGCGGACCCCCAGCAGTTCAAGTTTTGCCCGCGCTGCGGGCACGAGATGACCCGCGCCTATGCCTATGGCAAGGAGCGCTCGCTGTGCGAGGCGTGCGGCTTCATCCACTTCCGCGACCCGAAGGTCGCGGCGGTTGTTTTTGTGACGGATGGCGAGCGTGTGCTGCTGGTGCAGCGGGCGGTTAACCCTCAGCGGGGCAAGTGGTCGCTGCCGGCAGGCTATATCGACTACGGCGAGGACCCACGCGAAGCGGCAGTCCGAGAGGTCGAGGAGGAGACGGGGCTGCGCGTCAGCATCTCCCGTCTCATCGACGTGCTCGGGCCGGACTCACGCGCGGAGGGCCCGGCCAGCATCGTGATCCTGTTCGAGGGCATCGTCACCGGCGGGGCGCTTGAGGCGCGAGACGATGCCGCCCGCGCGGTGTTCCTCGCGCCGGATGAGCTGCCGCTAGACCAGCTCGCCTTCGACAGCACGCGCCTACTGCTGGCCCACTGGCTGGAGGAACGGGGCGACTAGCCCGCGCGGTACTTCTCTGCCTGGCGGCGGGCGGCGGCTTCCAGCGTCTGCCGGGGCGCGAAAACGCGCCAGTACAGGTCGGCCAGGCGGGGTGCCAGCACGCTGGCATAACCCCCAAAGGACTCAAGCGTACCGACGTGCACTTCTGGCTGCCCGGTCAGGAGCGCATCGACCGTCTGGCGGGCCACGTCGTGCGGCGAAACCAGCTTGCCGAGCCGGATCTCCCGGTATACGTCGGTCAGCTCGCTCACCATATCGGTTTCGGTGTAACCCGGCAAAACGACCACGACGCGCACACCTGTGCCGTCCAGCTCTCGCCGCAGCCCCTCGCTGAAGCTGATCAGCCCCCCCTTAGTGGCATCATACACCGCGAGAAAAGGCATCCCATGACGGCCCGCTTGCGAGGCGACGTTCACAATCGTCCCCTCGCCGCGCGCCAGCATACCCGGCAGGACGAGCTGCGCCAGGCGGATGGGGACCGCCAGGTTCAGCTCTAACGTGCGCTCCATCTCGCCGGGCTCTGTCTCGACGAAGCTCCCGCTCGGCAGCACCCCTGCGTTGTTCACCAGAATGTCGATGCGCCCGAAACGGCTCTCTGTCTCCGCGACGAGCCGGCGGAGCTGCGCCTCGTCCGTCACATCCGTCGGTATGACCAGGGTTTCGATCTGCGGGTTGATCGTCTCGCACGTGGAGGCAATGCGGTTCAGCGCAGTTTCACTGCGAGCCGCCAGCACAACGTTCGCGCCGCGGCGGGCGAAGGTCAGAGCCAGCGCCTCGCCGATCCCGCGCGATGCCCCCGTAATCAGGACGACCTTGCCCTCCAGCATGCCGATGCGGCTCTCGATCTGTCTGCGGCGGATGAAGCGGGCAGCGGCCCACGCCCCCGCGGCCAGGCCTATGACGGTAAGGAAGGATTTCTTACGGCTCAATGCTGTGCCTCCTTGCGTGCCAGGATAATGGTATTAACGCCGAGAGACACCGGGATGAAGGTCGTCCCGGTGAGAACTTGTAGCAGGCTGGGCCAGCCGAACAGCGCAAACTGCACCGGCTTCGGGATCAGGGGCAGGTAGGGCACATCCCACAGGCCGTCGCCGAACTGCCTCAGCACCCGGAAGCCCGCGCTCTGCGCCCAGGTGCGCCAGGTGCCCGGCGGCTGGACGTTGATGTGCGTCGGGTCCTTGGAGATCGCGTCGGGCGTTTCGTCGGGGCGCTTGAGCGGGCGCAGCGCATAGCCGGGGTTCGGCGTGGCGAAGAGCAGCAGGCCGCCCGGCACCAGCATGCGGTGCATGTGGCGCAGCGCCTCGGCGGGCTGTACCAGATGCTCGACGAGGTGCAGCGCGACGATGGCGTCGAACGACGCGGATGCGAACGCGCCCAGCTCGTCCGCCGAGGCGACGAGAGCCATCGCTCCCGGCGCGTTCCGGCGAGTCTGCTGGGCGGCGTAGTAGGCGATATCCACGCCGACGCAGGTGAAGCGGTCGCCGAGCAGGCCGAGCAGGTGCCCGAGGCCAGAGCCGAGCTCCAGCAGACGCCCTGTCACCGGCTGTGCGGGGGCAAAACGCCGGACGAGCCGGGCATAGTAGCGCCGCGCAAACCAGTACATGCTGAAGCGGCCCAGGCCGCGGTCGGCGTAATTATAGGATTGGAAGTAGCGCTCGCCGTACTCCTGCAGAGGAGCCTCGGCGAGTGGTGGGGGCTGCCCGGACATGCGCGCTCCTTAGATTCTAGCGCGTCGATTGTAGCGGATGTGCGTGAGGAGGGGCAATATGGGAAACGCGTTGCTAGTTCTGTGAGCCCACAGATTACACAGATAACACAGAGGAAGCCCTCACCCCCACCCCTCTCCCGGACGCGCCTCCGGCGCTGGGAGAGGGAGAAAGGTTCACTAATTGACACGAACTAAACAGATATCCCTGTTTTCGTTCGTGCCATTCGTATCATTCGTGGATCAATAGATCTTTTCCGTGCTATCTGTGCCATCTGTGGATTCAAAAGAGGGTGCTCATTGAGCACCCTCAGAACGTCACACACAGATATGGAGCTGGCTGCTTCGGTTCGGAGGCGGACTTGATCTCAGTGGCCTTGCTCGCCGGTGGGAAAGACGCCTCCGCCGGATCGTACTGTGGGGCCGGGTTCGACTGTACCGGCTGGCTCTCTACGACGAGCGCTTCACTCTCACGAAGCGTTCGGGTTGATGTCTGGACGAACGTCATGGTAAACACGGGTGTTCCCCTTTGAGCCGCGAGTAGTTCCGGATCTGGTATGGATCAGCGAGGCGATCACGACACGTGCCTGCAGAGCTCTGAGTGCGCTGTTTCGGGTCATGACAGTCTCCTGACTGCTCAAAGAGAAAACAACATTCTCATAATAGGGTGAGTGCGACGCGAGCACACTACCTGTGTGGGGAGACCTCCTGCTGGCGCACTGGGGAGTTCAGAGCCTGGCCATGTGTACAGGGTAGGAAAACGAAGAGGCGGCCCCACCGCTAACCGGTGGAACCGCCCGCTCCACTACCACTGTCCTGCCGCACACTAATATCCCTACTCACACAGCCCTCAGCGCCGAAATTCCCCTCACCGCTGTCCCGCTACCTGTAAAATCCTTCGGCACTACCAGTAAACCGCAATCGCTACCAACAAACCCCTGCTAATACCATTTACGTAATACCCGCCCCCCGGGTTTCAGGTGGGTCGCCCCCCCGAGCAGCCCACGCTGAGTACAGTATCGCCTAGGAGATGCGGCAGGTCATCCGGCAAAAGGCCAGACTCCACCCTGGACAAATGGCCAGGATCGTCCTAGCCTGCGACGATATTCGGGGCAAAGTCCTCGACGAATGCCCGGGGCACGCGCACGGGCCGCCCGGTTTCCGGGTTTACCGACACGACGTGTGTGAGGGCCCGCGCGACCACTGCGCCATCTGATGCGCGGCTAATCAGGTAATGTCGTAAGCCGGACGCCGCCCGCATCCCCGATACCCAGGTCGCGACATCCAGCTCGTCGGTTAGCACAGCCGGTAGCCGGTACTCGATCTGTGTGCGGCGGGCCACCAGCCCGAACCCCTCCTCACGCATCCGCTCGAACGACCAGCCATACGCCTCGCCGATGCGGATGCCAGCTTCCTCGCAAAAGGCGAGGTAGTTGGCGTTGTTGACGTGCCACTGCGGGTCGAGGTCGCGCCACTCGACGTGGCGGCGCAGGGTGAAGACGCCGGGTGGGGGAGGGGGCGCGTCGGGGAAGCGCTCGCGCGGCGGCACGTCGTCGGGCACGCCTTCGGGGAAGAAGGCGGCTTTCATCTCCTCAGGGATGGTTGCCGGCTTGCCGGTTCCGGCGTCCAGATATACCCAGTCGGTGACGGCGCGGGCTGCCAGCCCGCCGTCCGGGCCCTGGAACTCGTACACACGCTGCGAACGGGCGCGCCGGAAGTTCGCCACCCACGTTGTCACGGTCACGGAGTCGTCGTAGCGCAGGGGGCGGCGGTACTCGATATCCGTCTCGCGGATCAGCCAGAAGTGGCCGAGCGCCTCGTAAGCCTGCAGGCCGTACCCTGCCGCGGCGGAGGCGTCGAAGGCGGTTTCCTGCATGTAGCGCAGATAGTTGGCGTTGTTTAGATGGCCGTAGGCGTCGCATTCGTAATAGCGCACGCGGAATGTCCGGCTGTACGTGAAGGGCATGGGTATCTCTTCCAGTGCTGGAGTTCGACATCTTCTATGCCGACAAGTATGCCGCAGCCATGCCGTGGCTGCATGGGGTGGGGAGCCCACAGACGGCACAAAAACGAAAAGAGTCCACGAATGGCACGAATAGCACGAATGAAAGAAAACGAACAACTATTTGTGTCATTCGTGCCATTCGTGGATCAGACTTTGACCTTTCTCTGAGACATCTGTGGACTCTCACTTTACCTGGCCGGGGTTGCCGCCTGCGCGGTCGCGCTCTCCTCTCGCAGAGCGACGCTCCGGCCAAGCAGCGCAAATACGAGCAGCACCGCCGCCGTCAGCCACCCGCCAAGTGCGAAGATGTCAGGCCCGTACATCGCCAGCAGAACTCCCCCGCCGACCAGCACAGCAGTCAGCACGGCGAACTGCCGCATACCGTACAGGAACACGAAGGGCAGGTAGTGCGCGCCGAGCGCCACCATAAACGCCGGGTAGAACCACTCTTCGCGGTACAGCGTGGCACCGAGCACGAGGGGCAGGTTCAGCGGCAGGGTGAAGGCGACCTGCGTGGCGAGCCCGTTGAGGGCGTTACCGTCGCGGAGCTTGCCCGCGCGGCCCATAAGCCGGTTGACGAGCTGGGTCAGCGGGTAGATGAGAAACCCGCCCAGAAAGAGCACGATCATGCCGAGCCGGTGAGACGCCCACGTGCTCACCGCAGCCGAGGACAGCCACAGCACGGCGGAGACGAGCTGCCCCGCGAAGCCTCCCATGAAACTGGTTCGCACATCCCGTTGAGCTTCTACGATCTGCATAATAACCCCCGAGTCCTAGCCAAACGCAACGGGAGTATCGTACCACAGAAAACCGGCTGCTGTGTTTGTTCCAACTTGCACAAATACCAAATTGGCTCATACTGGCTGTCAATCACATCCCCTTCACCAAATGGAGCTCTCACGACCATCATGTTTCCCAAAACGTTCGCCATTCGTCTCTGTGCTCTCATGCTGGTGCTGGCTCTCGCCGCCTGCGGCGGCGGAGGAGCGCCGGAAGTCTCCGAAGTTGATCCGTCTGCGCCTGCCGTAGAAGCAACCGAGACTGAAGTCATTGTGCTGCTGCCCGGCTCAACCACAACGGTGGAGGCCACTGCCACTCAGGAAGTCACCATCACCCCGCCTGCGACCGCGAGCCTGGAGCCGACGGTCAGCCCTGAGGCAACGGTGGTCGAAGATGAGGAAGGGTCAACTTCTGGTACATCGTCGGATTGCGGCGGGGGCGGCGTGGAGGTGGTGCAGGTCATCTCGACCGGCATGGGCATTACGGGGCAGGGGATCATGCAGATCGTCGTGCAAAATCCGACCAGCCAGAGCGTCGTCGCCCGGCTCGCGCCCGGCTGCGTTATCGACCCGCCTGATAACAGCCAGCAGCGTATGATGGTCTTGCAGACTGCGGAGGCGTCCGTCGCCCCCGGCGAGACGGCGACGCTCGACCCGTACGTGGCCTGCATCGACTCCAGCGCTGATGCGCCCGCCGAAGCCGCTGCATATACCGTCGGCGAGTTGGTGCCAGACGCCGAGCTGCAGAAGCTGGCGACGTGCCTGGACCAGCAGGAACTGCCCGCCGACTTCCTCGCGGACTTCGACAGCGTCATGGGGCTCCAGTTCGCCGTCTGGCAGGTCAGCGACGGGTACTCGATGGATGCCTACATGGAAGACTGGCTGGATATTGAAGGTGGCCTCGGCGGTGAGATGGGCGACATGCTGGACGCGATCATGCCCATGCTGCAGGGAATGGCAGACAGCGCCAATGTGTGGCTGGAGGCCTGCGATTTCGAGCCAGTTGGTGGAAAGTAGCTGAAAAGGCCCCTCCGGATTGTTGCCGGAGGGGCCTTTCGATGATAGGCGGCCTAGGCGAGCAATCGGAACACCGCAAACGCAATTCCGGCGATGACCAGGCTCGCTGCCACAATTCCCACCGTGCCGGTCAGAAACCCCCGGAAGGCAAAGCCATAGTTCTTATAGCCAGCCATACCTTCCGTGCCGGGGAGGATGACAAACGACGGCTGGATGAAGCCAAGGATCAGCCAGTCGAGTACCAGCAGGTCCACCAGGTTGAACATCATCGCGACGATGAAGACGCCAGCCGCGAGCTGGAAGAAGCTCGGCGCGCCGCCGGTGAGCTGCCCGATGCGCACGATAGTCAGAACAAGGACGCCCGCCAGCACGGCGAAAAACAGTGCGGCGAATAGGTTCTTCTGACGCCTGCTGCGCTCGCTGATCGGGCCGTACTTGGCCTTCACATCTGGCGGGTAGTCGTGGGCCCATATCTCAGCGTTGATCCGCAGGCTGATCATCACCATAACGGAGAGCACCACACTCAGGATAGCACCGTAGAGAAGACTCGAGTTAACGATCGGTTCCATAGTCATCTGCCTCACATTCCATTAGTTCGCCTCTAAATTTAGGCGTGCCTAAATTTTATGAGGTTTAGGCACCTGTGTCAACAGGCAATCTCGCGGCGAATCAAAAAGGGGCGCCAGAGCGCCCCTCTGTTAGTGCATGGGCCCGGCTACCTGTTAAGCAGAGCTGCCAGCCGTTCGGCAGAGGCTTCTTCCACCTGGTCGTGGATGGACTGCCCATGCGAGTCCATCGTGACCACGACGGGGAAGTTTTCCACGCGGATGACCCACATCGCCTCGGGCACGCCGAACTCCAGCTTCTTGACGTCGATCACCTCTTTGACGGACTGCGCGATGAGCGTCGCCGCGCCGCCGATGGCATGCAGGTATACCGCGGGCTGCTCGGCGCAGGCGGCGAGCGTTTTGGCGCCCATGCCGCCTTTGCCGATGACGCCCTTCAGGTTGAAGTGGCGGATCACGTCACCCTGATAGGGTTCCTCGCGGATCGAGGTCGTTGGCCCCGCGGCGACGAACGAGTACGAGCCATCCTCGTGCTTCTTGACCACGGGCCCGCAGTGGTAGATCACGCCGCCGTCGAGGATGGCCCTGATCTCTTCGTAGAGCGCCTCGTCCTCAGGGGCGATTACCTCGGGGCGGACGTAGTGCTCGACGAGGAACTTGTGCGCGGCGTCGCGCCCGAGCATGACAATGCCGTTCAGGCTGACGGTATCGCCGACATGCAGCGCGCGTATGGCCTCATCCGGGATGGGCGTGCTGAGTTCATGATGCATACTGCACCTCCCCCTGCGCGTTTACGGTCATGCTGGCATGGCGGTTCGCCCAGCACATGTAGGCGATGGAAACAAAGTACGAGGCAGGCAGGCGGTGCTGCGTGCCGATCTTTACGCCGAGCACGGACGTCTTGCCGCCGAAGCCCATCGGCCCGATGCCCAGCTCGTTGGCTTGCTCGTAGATGGTCTGCTCCAGCTCGGCAAGCTCATCGTCGGCGTTGACGTCGTCGATGGGGCGGAGAAGCTGCTGCTTGGCCTTGATGTAGCCCGAGCCGCGGTCGCCGCCGATGGCTACGCCGAGCACGCCGGGCGAGCAGCCCTTCCCCTGCGCCTGGAATACGGCGTCGAGCACGACGCGCCGCACGCCGTCCAGGTCACGGCTTGCCCCCAGTTTGGCGTCGGGGAGCTTGTACTGCGTGGTGACGTTCTCGCAGCCGCCGCCCTTGAGCTGAAGTGTGACGTACAGGCCTTCACCGTCCCACTCGTGGAAGTGGATGCTCGGGAAGTCCTCGCCGGTGTTGTCGCCGGAGTTCTTGCCCGTCAGCGAGTCGACGGCGTTGGGCCGCAGGTAGGCGCGGGCGGTCGCCTCGGCGCAGGCGGCACGGATCTGCTGCTCCAGGCGGCGCGTCGAGACGCCGACCGGGTAGTAGACCTCGAAGATGGGCGTGCCGGTATCCTGGCACACGGGCGTCGAGTACTGGCGGGCCAGCTCGACGTTGTTCAGGATGGTGATGAGCGCGCCCTCGGCTGCCGAGCCGGGAGCCTCCATGGCGCTCGCCTGCCGCAGCGACTCCTCCACGTCGGGCGGGAGGATGGTCGCCGCACGGCGGATCAGCTCGACGAACGATTCCGTCAGGTCTTGCTCTGTAATAGCTACCATAGCTTTCTCTCCTAGAACCCTGCGGTCGCCGGCATCTGGAACGAGAGGATCGTCCAGGTGCCGTAGGCGAAAGCAACGAGCGTGACTGCGATGCCGACCACCGCCAGGATGCGGCGGTAGCGCGCCACGTTCTGCGAGTCGATGGCCACCGCGTACAGGCCAAGCACGGCATGCGTCAGCACCGACGCCAGGAAGGCGATGTCGATAGCCTTCCAGACCGGGTTCTCCAGCCGGACGAGCACACGGCTGAAGTCGATGGTGCCGGGCGGGTAGTGTACGACGATCATGTGCAGGGCCATGAATACGACGAGCAGCACTGCCGTAATGCGCTGGATCTGGAAAATACGCATAGCTGCTTCTCCCTACATGTGCTCAAGCGCGTACAGCAGCATCGGGATGCCGCCGACGATGGTCAGGATCGCGGAGATCGCGAAGGCGGCGTAGAACATGCTCTTGCGCTGGTCGGTGATCTTGAACCAGTTGATCAGCAGCAGGCGGATGCCGTCGAAGCCGTGGTAGATCACGGCAGCCAGCAGCAGGATCTCCATGATGTGCGTGAACGGGGTCTGTACGGCGGCCAGCCGCCGGTTGAACACCTCCGCGCCCTGCGTGGCAGAGCCGATCACCCAGATGTGGACGAACAGATACAGGGCGAGGACCACGCCGGTGAAGCGGCGCATCGCCCAGGCGATGAAGCCGGTTGTCTTATACATCGGATGGCTCCTCCTGTGGGATGGGCTGGTCAAGCCGGGCCTGGCGTTCGCGGCGTGCCTGCTCGTAGGCCTGGCGCTTCTGCGCGAGATTGCGCAGCGTCTCGATGGCATGCGTTGGGTCGAGGTGTTTCGGGCAGGCGTCGATGCAGTTCAGGATGGTGTGGCAGCGCCACACGCCGTTTGTCACGTCCACGCCAGCCAGCCGGTCGCCGGGTGCGCTGTCACGCGGGTCGAGTACCCGCATGAACGCTTTGAGCAGCGCATGGGGCCCGATGTATTTCTTGTTGAGTGCCACGACGGTGCAGCCCGAGTAGCAGGCTCCGCACATGATGCACTGCTCGGCGTTGTTGAGTGCCGCGACCTCCTCCGGGGACATGCGGAACTCTTGCTCGGGGATGTTCTCGGGCGGGATCAGCCAGGGCTTCACGCGCAGATACTGCTCCCAGAACGAGGTGCGGTCCACCACCAGGTCTTTGATGATGGGGAGGTAGGCCAGCGGGCGGATGGTGACGCGGCCTCGCCCGTCAAGATGGTCGGTAAGCGGCTGCTCGCAGACCAGCATGTTGTGGCCGTTGACGCTCATCGCGCAGCTACCGCAGATAGCGTGGCGGCACGAGCGCCGGTAGGTCAGGCTGCCGTCCTGCTGCGTCTTGATCTGGTGCAGGGCGTCGAGCAGCGTCATACCCTGGGTGACTTCGACGGTGAACGTCTGCAGGTAGGGTTTGCGGTCGGTGTCGGGGTTGAAGCGCTGCACGCGTACCTGCGCCGTGCGTCTTGCCCCGTTGGTGTTGTCAGCGGTCATGTGTTTCTCCCGGTAGCAGATGGCAACTAGCATATGGCTCGCGCCTGCGGGCGCTTTATGGCGTATAGCTCGCTCGCTGCGCTCGCTTTATGGCCATAAGCCATTCGCCATATGCCATAAGCTAATTAGCCATAAGCCACCTAATACTTGCGCTCCTCAGGCGGGTACTTCTCCCAGTCGATCTTGACGTCCTTATAGCTCAGGATGGGCGAGCCGTCCTCGCCCTGATGCGCAACGGTGTGCTTGATCCACTCGTCGTCGTTGCGGCGCGGGTAGTCGGTACGGTAGTGCGCGCCGCGGCTCTCGGTGCGGTTGATCGCGCTCACGACGATGACCTCGCTGAACGACAGCATGTGTTCGGTCTCCAGCGCGGCCAGCACGTCGGTGTTGAAGCGGCGGCTGCGATCCATGACCCGCGCATTCTTGAAGCGTGCCTGGAGCTGCTTGACGTCGGCGAGCGCGCGCTCCAGTTTGTCCGCCTGCCGGTAGATGCCGCAGTTCTGCGTCATCGTCGTCTTGAGTGCCTGTGCGATCTGCTCCACGTTCTCGCTGCCGTCGCCGTCCATCAGCCGGGCGATGCGCTGGCGCTGGCTTTCGGCCTCGCCACCGCCGTTCGTGTGCAGCTGCAGGCTGCCACCGCGAATATCCTCGGCGATGGCGCAGCCGGCCCGGCGGCCAAACACCGACGCTTCGAGCAGGCTGTTGGTGCCGAGGCGGTTCGCGCCGTGCACCGAGACGCAGGCCACCTCGCCGGCAGCGTACAGCCCCTGGATCAGCGTGCCGTCCGCATCTGCCAGCACGCGGCCGTCGTTGTCCGTCGGGATGCCGCCCATGCTGTAGTGCGCGGTCGGCTGGATGGGCGCGGGCTCGTCGATAATGTCCACGCCGGCGAAGTGCAGCGCGAGGTCGCGCACCTGGGGCAGCCGCTCCAGGATCTTCTCGCGGCCCAGGTGGCGCAGGTCGAGGTGGATGCCCTCACCGTCCGGCCCGATACCGCGGCCTTCGTCGATCTCCGTCTGCTCCGAACGGCTGACGAGGTCACGCGGGGCCAGCTCCATGCGGTCGGGCGCGTAGCGCTCCATGAAGCGCTCGCCCGCACTGTTGAGCAGGTAGCCACCCTCGCCGCGGCAGGCTTCGCTCATCAGGATGCCGTGCCCGTAGATGCCGGTGGGGTGGAACTGCACGAACTCCATGTCCATCAGTGGCACGCCGGCATGGTAGGCGATAGCGACTCCGTCGCCGGTATTGGCGAAGGCGTTGGACGTGATCTTGTAGGCGCGCCCGTAGCCGCCTGTCGCGAACATGACGGCTTTGGCATACATCGTGTGCAGCTCGCCGGTCAGCACGTCCAGCACGACGAGCCCCCTGCACACGTTGTCCTCGACGATCAGCTCCAGCGCATACCACTCGCTGTAGAACTTCACGCCTCGCTTGAGACACTGTTCGTGGACGGTGTGCAGCAGCACATGCCCGGTGAAGTCGGCAGCATAGTTGGCCCGCGGCGTGCTGTGCCCGCCGAAACGACGCTGGGCGATGCGCCCATCAGGCGTACGGCTGAACACACAGCCCATGTGCTCGTAGGCGTACAGTATGCCCGGCGCCTCCTTTACCATGATCTCGATTGCGTCATGGTCGCCGAGCCAGTCCGAGCCCTTGACGGTGTCGTACATGTGGAGTTCCCAGCTGTCGATGGGGTCGTCGCCGGGCGGAATCTGCTCCAGCGGGCCGCGCGGGTCGGTCCCCTCCACAGGGCGGACGTTGTTGAGCGCGGCGGCAATCCCACCCTGCGCCGCGCCGCTGTGCGAGCGCAGCGGGTGGATCTTCGAGATCACCGCGATGTCTCTCACGCCTTCCTGGGCCGCCGTGAAGGCCGCCCAGGAGCCTGCCAGCCCGGCACCGATGATGACGGCGTCGTGGGTGATGACTTCAGACGACATAGTATTCCTTTCCCTTCGTGAGCACTCTGCAAGCGGAATGGGGGAAGCCTCTGCCGGGAGCAGGCTGCTGGCCTACCCGCATCTTACAGTGACTTCCCCCCGGTCAGTTGCCGACTTGCTTGTGTACTCGCTCAGGCAGTCTCCATTAACAGGTGAACATTGCCTTTGCGGCGGGCCGGTTTACCACAGGCCCAGAACCTTCCACCACAGCCCACCGACGACCAGCCAGATGACGATGTTGACCACGCTGATCAGGCCGCCGAGCTTCCACCACGTCCCGATGTCCACGTAACCCGAGCCGAACAGAACGGGCGCCGGGCCGGTGCCGTAGTGCGTCATGCCGGAGAACAGGTTGCTGAAGAAGGCCAGCACAAGCGCCGCCAGCAGGGGCGGAGTGCCCACGGCAATCGAAACAACGAGGAAGGCCGCGTACATCGCGCTCACGTGAGCGGTGCAGCTTGCGAACAGGTAGTGGCTGTAGAAGTAGACGATGGCCAGCAGCAGGAAGGCGGCAACCCAGCCCATGCTGCCGACGGCGTTCGCCATAGTGTCGCCGAACCAGGGGATGAGGCCCAGTGTGTTGAGCTGGGTAGCCATCATCACCAGCGCGGCGAACCACACCAGGGTGTCCCACGCGCCGCGCTCCGCCTTGACGTCTTCCCAGGTCAGCACGCCGACCAGCAGCAAGAAGACCAGGCCGATCAGGGCGGCGGTCGTGGCGTTGACACCCAGCATGCTGCCGATTGCCCACAGGCCCAGCAGGCCGACGAACGCGATGAGCATGAAGATCTCGTCGCGCGAGAGCTTGCCCATCTCGGCGAGCTTCTCCTTAGCCATTTCGGTTGCTGCAGGAGTCTCCTTAACCTCGGGCGGGTAGAGTTTGTAGAGCAGCCAGGGGACGACGAGCAGGCTGAGCAGGCCCGGCACCAAAGCCGCGATTGCCCAGCCGCCCCACGTCACCGTCACGTTGGCGTTCTCGGCAGCCAGCTCGACGGCGAGGGGGTTGGCCGCCATCGCCGTGAGGAACATGGCGCTGGTGATGACGGTGCCCTGGAAGGCCGACTTGGTCAGGAAGGCGCCGATCTTGCGGGCGGTCCCGTCATCCGGGTTGCTCTCATAGATCTTGTTGATGCCCAGCAGCACGGGGAACACGACGCCGCCCGCGCGGGCGGTGTTGCTCGGGATGACGGGCGCCAGCACCAGGTCCGTCGCAATCAGGCCGTAGCTCAGGCCGAGCGTCTTCTTGCCGAGCAGGCGTATGAACAGGTAGGCGATGCGCGTGCCGAGGCCGGTCTTAATGAAACCACGGGCCACGAAGAACGCCAGCACGATAAGCCAGATGGTGGTGTTCGCGAACCCGCTCAGGCCTGTGCCGATGGCGGTGCCCCCGGTACCCAGTGCACCGGACAGCACGGCGGCGCAAATGCCGAGCATGGCGACGGCACCCATGGGCAGCGGCGCGACGATGATGCCCACGATGGTGGCAACAAAAACGGCGAAGAGATGCCAGGCTGCAATCTCAACGCCGGCGGGTGGTGGGACGATCCAGATGATCAACCCTACGGCAAGCGTGATAAGAAGAGGAATGGGTTTAACACCATCCCACTTTACCCCGCCTCTCGAAATGTCCGGTTGGCGGACGCCGACAGTGGTCATGTTGTGCTCCTGAGGCTCTCTGCGGTGTCGTAACCTTCTGTCAGAGCAATGCGAGAATGCTCCACGTATATCATTAGGCTGAAACAGTGGTAAATCGAGTGTCAGACATCAGCTTGCGAGTGTGACATTGTTCGCCACGCCCTGGCCGATTCCCGGCGGAAAACGGCAGCGATCTTCATACATCGCTCACAATTTCGCGCTACATTATCGACAGCCAGTACAATGCAAGTGATCTGGCAGGAGAAATCAGGCTGCGAGAATGACCTTCAAGATACTCGTCGTCGATGACGAACCGAACCTTGTCGAAACCGTGCGCGCCTACCTGGCCGACTCGGGCTACGAAGTGGCCACGGCCCGTGATGGCCGCGAGGCGTTGTTCGTAAACCGCTACGAACAGCCCGACCTGATCGTGATGGACCTGATGATGCCCGTGCTCGACGGCTGGGAGGCCACGCGGCTTATTCGCCGGGAGAGCGGTGTGCCGATCATCATGCTCACCGCGCGTGTCGAAGATGCGGACAAGATCGCCGGGCTTGAGCTCGGCGCGGACGACTACCTGGTGAAGCCGTTCAACCCCCGCGAACTCGTGGCCCGTGTGCGAGCCGTGCTGCGGCGGACGCAGGGAGAGCTGGTGGACGAGAGCGACCGGCTCCGGGTGGGCGGGCTCGAACTCGACCGCGCCGCCCACCACGCCACACTGAACGGCAGGGCTCTCGACCTGACGCCCAGTGAGTTCGACCTTCTGGCGGCGCTGATGTCATACCCCGGGCGGGTCTTCACCCGCATGGAGCTGCTAGACCACATGCAGGGCGAAGCCTACGCCGCCTACGAGCGCACCGTCGATGTGCACGTGAAAAACCTGCGGGCCAAGATCGAGGATGACCCGCGCCACCCCGCCTACATCGAGACGGTGTACGGCGTCGGCTACCGGCTGGCCCGGCAGGAGCAAGCGAGCGATGGGATCAACCGTCATGGAGGTTAGCCGCCGGTGAACCGCCTCTGGGTCCGCCTGACTGCTGCCTTTCTCGCCGTGGCGCTGTCTGCGCTGATCGTGTTTGCGGCGATCACCTCCCAGACCGTCGAGTCGCAGTTCCGCGGCTACGTCGGCCAGCAGACGGGCAAGGCGGCAAGCGTGCAGATTGCCGGTGCGCTGCAGGCATACTACGCAGAAAACGGCTCCTGGGAGGGTGTTGAGCAGCGACTGCCCCAGCCTGGCATGGGCCAGGGGATGGGCCGGGGCAGGGGCCCCGGGGCAGGCGGCGGCATGGGCGGGGGCCAGGCCTACGTGCTCTTCGATGCCGAGGGGAACTACCTCGCAGGCACAGCTGCCAACCGTGGGCTCGACCCCGCCTCCCGGCAGGAACTGGACCGGGCGCTGCCGGTTGAATCCGGCGAGGAGATCGTCGGCTGGCTCGTCGTGCAGCAGCCGGCCCAGATACTGCTTGACGCGGCGGCAACGGACTTCCTGAGCCAGATGCGACGCACGCTGGCGCTGCTGGCGCTGCTGGTAAGCGGGCTCGCGCTTGTGGTGGGGCTGGCCATCAGCCAGGTCATCTCGCGCCCGCTCGACAGGCTGACGGGGGCTGCGCGCGCCGTTGCGGCGGGCAACCTCGGCGAGCAGGTGAAGCTCCCCGCCGGCCAGGCAGCGGAGATCGCCGCGCTCGCGGAGTCCTTCAACCAGATGTCGGCGGCGCTCGCCCAGGCGGAGGCCCAGCGCAGGCGTCTCACTGCCGACGTCGCCCACGAGCTCCGCACGCCGATCAGCGTCGTGCGGGCCCAGCTCCAGGCCATGCTCGATGGCGTGCATCCGACCGACCCCGCGCACGTGGCGTCGGTCTACGAGCAGATGCTGCATCTATCGCGGCTTGTGGACGATCTGCACACGCTGACACGGGCGGAGAGCGGGCACCTGCCTCTGCATTTCCAGCCTCTCGACCTCGCCGATCTGGCGCGGCAGGTCGCGGATCGCTTCGAGCCCCTGGTGCAGGACGCCGGTCTGACACTCACCCTCGACGTTGAACCCGCCGTGCCGAAGGTCCGGGGCGACGGCGACCGGCTGCACCAGGTCACGGCGAATCTGCTGGCTAACGCCCTGCGTCACACGCCTGCCGGCGGCGAGATCGGGCTGTCTGTGCGGCGGGTGGGGGAGGGCGTCCGCGTCTCGGTCACGAACGCCGGTACATCGCTGACGCCCGAGCAGGCGGAGCACGTCTTTGAGCGCTTCTGGCGCGCCGACGAATCGCGGCGGCGCGATGGCAGCGGCGCGGGGCTGGGGCTGGCCATCTCTCGGGAGCTGATCCACCTGCATGGCGGCCGCATCTGGGTGGACGTCGAGCCGGGCCGGACGTGCTTCACCTTCGAGCTGCCACAGGCACCGTCGGGCGTTCCACCTGTATAGTAGAAATGCGGCCTGGCTAGTAGGTACACTCGATGTGTTGAATGTGAAGAATGGGACAAACTGGAATGGTCTGTATAAATGAGTAAACAAGCTGTAATCGACACCACGCAGGCGCGACGGGTCCCCAGCGGGCCGAAAGGCTACCCGGTTGTGGGGCTGATCCCGCGCCTGATGCGCGACATGATGGGCACCTACCGGGAGGCCGCCGAGCTCGGGGGTATCGTCGAGCTGGATATGGGGCTGCGCAAGGGCTACCTGGTGACGGACCCCGACCTGCTCCGCTACATACTGCTGGACAACTACAAGAACTACGTCAAGGGCGAGCAGATGGACGTCATCCGCCCGCTGCTGGGCAATGGTCTGTTCCTCAGCGAGGGCGACTTCTGGTTTGCCCAGCGCCGCCTGATGCAGCCGGCATTCTACCGGCCCAAGCTGTCGAACCTGGCCGAGCTGATGGTCAACGCGACGCAGGCCGTCGCCGACCGCTGGGAGACGCTGCCCGCGGGCGAGCACGTGAACATGCTGTACGAGATGCGGCAGGTCACGCAGATGGTTATCGTCGAGGCGATGTTCAGCACGAGCATCAGCCGCGAGGAGACGATCCGCGCGGGTGAGGCGCTGGACTTCGCGCTGCTCACGCTCGTCGAGCGGTCCATCACGCCGCTCTCCGTGCCCGAGTGGCTGCCCACCGCTAAGAACCGCCGCCTGCAGGAGTCGCTCGCGACGCTCGACGAGTTCGTCTACCGCTTCATCAACGAGCGGCGCGAGCTGATCAAGCAGACCGAGGACGGCTTCGACCCGACGGGCGACCTGCTCTCGATGCTGATGAACGTGCGCTACGAGGATACCGGCGAGGGCATGACCGACGAGCAGCTCCGCGACGAGGTCATGACGATGTTCCTCGCCGGGCACGAGACGACCGCTAACACGCTGTCGTGGACCTGGTACCTGCTGGCCGAGCATCCCGAGGTCGAAGGGCAGATACACGAGGAGCTTGACCGCGTGCTTGGCGGGCGCAGGCCCACCTTCGAGGACCTCGACCGGCTTGACTATACACGTATGGTCATCGACGAGGTGCTGCGCGTCTACCCACCCGTGTGGATGACGGCTCGCCAGGCGGTCGAGGACGACGTGATAGGCGGCTACACGATTCCGGCGGGCAGCATGCTGATGCTGGGCTTCTACTTCCTGCACCACAACCCGCGCTACTGGGACGCGCCGGAGGCGTTTCGCCCCGAGCGGTTTACCGAGGAAGCCAACAAGGCACGCGCGCGCTGGGTGTACCTGCCGTTTGGCGGTGGCCCGCGAGTGTGCATCGGGCAGCATTTCGCGCTGATGGAGGCGCAGCTTGCGCTAGCGCTGCTGGCGCAGAAATTCCGCGCGCGGGTGATGCCGGGCCGCGATGTCAGCATGCAGCTCATGGGCACGCTCCAGCCGACGGGCGGGCTGTGGATGACGCTGGAGCAGCGGTAGGGGCTTGCCCCTCACCCCGACCTTGAGGCGATTGCATCGCCGATTGCATCGCCGATTGCATCGCCTCAAGTCCACCCCTCTCCCACGGCGGGGAGAGGGGGACACGCTCGTAGAGGACTCACCTGGCCCCTTCTCCCCCGTGTGGGAGAAGGGTGCGGCGATGCGAAGCATCGATGCGGGATGAGGGGGAACGATGCGACAGACCCCGCCCGGCGGGGTTTTTGCTGTCTCGAACCCTGCCGCACGCCTGTGCGTAATAGGGCGTAGAGAGTCCCCCCTTATTAACGCACGCACCGTGGAGGCTGCCATGAAGTACGGGATCTCCATCATTAACTTTAGCCCGGGGCTGGATGCGCGGGGATTAGCCGCCTTTGCCCGCGACGCTGAAGAGGCGGGCTGGGACGGCTTCTTTATCTGGGATCACATGGCGATGGGCTGGCCGATGCCCTTCGCCGATGTGACGGTATCGCTCGCCGCCATCGCGCTGGCGACCGAGCGCATCCGCTTCGGCGCGCTGATGACCCCACTGCCCCGGCGCAGCCCGGCCAAGTTCGCACGGGAGGCCATCGAGCTCGACCATCTCTCCGGCGGGCGGCTGATCGCCGGCGGTGTGATCGGGGTTGACGAGGAGCTCGGTTGGCTTGGAATGCCTGCCGACCGGCGCGTGCGCGGCGAGATGCTCGACGAGGCGCTGGCGATCATCACCGGCCTGTGGACGGGCGAGCCGTTCAGCTACGAGGGCGAGCACTTCCAGGTGCGCAACCTCCAGTTCCTGCCAACGCCCTGCCAGCAGCCCCGCATACCCGTCTGGGTTGGCGGGATGTGGCCGAACAAGAAGCCGTTCGAACGGGCGGCGCGCTGGGATGGCGTTTTCCCGGCAGCGCCGGGGGGCGGGCCGGAAGACCTGCTCACTCCGGCGCAGATCCGCGAGATTGTCGAATTCGTGAGCGAGCGCCGCGAGGGGGATACGCCGTTTGACGTGGTAGCGTTGGGCCATACGCCGGGCGATGACCCCGCGCGCGATGCCGATCTCGTAGCCGAGTACGCCGACGCGGGCGCGACGTGGTGGCTGGAGAGCGTGCACGGCCTGCCGCCTGTCGTCTGCGAGGGACAGGACCCGCTCGGGGCGATGCGTGAGCGCGTGCGGCAGGGCCCGCCGGCCTGACCTCACCTCTTGACCCCCTCTCCGTGCCACGGAGAGGGGGATTAGCTTCTCCAATTGCCCCTACTCCGGCACGCAAGCGTGCTGCGGAACAGGGGAGGCCCGAATCTAGAACATTTGGTCAAATTCACGTCGCAAATCCGCCGTTCCTGTGGTAAAATAGGGTGGTCATGAAGGCGAATATTGAGGACGCGCCGACGCCGCCAGTCGGCGTTATTGAGTCAATTGCGCTCGGGTTCGAGACAGTCGCCAGCCGGCTGGTTCTCGTCCTTTTGCCGTTACTGCTCGACGTGTTCCTGTGGATGGGACCGCGCGTCTCGTTCGCTCCGGCGGTCGACTCGCTGCTGGAGGCCTATCATGACCAGGTCTGGACGCCTTTCGTCGTGAGTGTAAACCCCGAGCTTGATGACGTGTGGCCTGAGCTCTCGGCGGCGTTCGGTGAGTCTCTCGGCAGCCGGGTCGGGCAGTATCTGCCGGTGCTGAACCTGCCGCTTCTGGGCGTGCCGGTGACGATGGCAGGTCGTGAAGCCGACGCACTGCCCTTCGCGCTCAATCCGCCGCAGTGGGTCGTCCGGACGCCGCTCGGTATGGCGGGGGCCTGGCTGGTGGCCGTCGGGGTCGGGCTGCTGCTCGGCACGCTGTACCTGACGCTGATCGGGCAGCAGGTGCGGCGCGGGCGCATCGACCTGTGGCGCGTGGTGAAGCGCTGGCCTGCCAACCTGCTGTGGATGGTTCTGCTGGTCATCCTCCTGCCCGTACTGTTCGTGATGATCTACGTGCCGTTTCTGCTCGTCGCAGCGGGCTTCTCCCTGCTCGGCGGGCCGATGACGGTGGTGGCGGCGCTCGTGGACTGGGGCGGGCGGCTGCTGGTGCTGTGGCTGGCGCTGTACATGATTTTCGCTATTCACGGCATCATCATGCACGAGCAGAATCTATTCCGCGCGCTGTGGGACAGCGTCCGCGTGGTGCAGTGGAACATGAGCGCTACGCTGCTGCTGCTCCTGCTGCTCGTCGTGCTGAGCATCGCGATGGGCACCGTGTGGAATCTAGCGCCCGGCGGGTCATGGCTGGCAGTGGCAGGCATTATCGGCAACGCACTTATCAGCACGGCGCTCGTTACGGCGACGTTCGTGTTTTATAAAGACCGCTACCGCTACTGGCGGCAGGTCAGGGCGCTGCTCCTGGCCGAAGTCGAGCGGCGGCGGGCCCAGCGAGGCTAAAACGACAGCGGCAGGCCGGTCAGCGGCCGGCATTGCACGACGTTGAGGAAACGTAGAAGGAAACAGCATGGCGCGTAATCAGAACACATCGCGAGTAGAATCCGAATACAGCGAGAGCCAGATCCAGCACCTCAGCGGGCTGGACGCGATCCGCATGCGCCCCGGTATGTACGTGGGCGGCACGGATCTCAAGGCGCTGCATCACCTTGTGTACGAGGTGGTCGACAACTCGATCGACGAGATACTGGCCGGCTATGCCGACTCCGTCTCCATCACGCTGCGCAAGGACGGCGGCGTAGAGGTCTCGGACAACGGGCGTGGTATCCCTGTGGGCATCCACCCGAAAGAGAAGATCTCGACGCTCCAGCTCGTCATGACGGAGCTGCACGCCGGTGGTAAGTTCGGCGACGGCGCATACAAGGTGTCGGGCGGTCTGCACGGCGTCGGCGTGACGGCGGTCAACGCGCTCTCGCGCGGGTGCGAGGTGACAGTCTACTCGCGTGATGGCAAGATTTACCGCCAGCGCTACAAGCGCGGCGTTCCGGTGAGCAAGGTCGAGGCGATTGGCAAGCACGAAGACGGGCTGACGGGCACGACGACCGTCTTCTGGCCGGATCCGGACATCTTCCCTGAGACCGAGTTCAACTACGAAACGCTGCGCCAGCGCTTCCGTGAGATGGCCTTCGTCACGCGCGGCGCAACCATCCACCTGCGCGACGAGCGCGTCGAGCCCATTCCGCAGGAAACCTCGTTCTACTTCGAGGGCGGCATCGCCTCGTTTGTGCGCTACCTGAACCGCAACCGGAAGCCGCTGCACGACGTGGTGTATGGCGTCCAGTCGTTCGAGGTCGAGAAGGTCGGTACGGTCGAGGTTGAGTTCGCCGTGCAGTTCGCCGACTTCTACTCGGAGTCGGTGCTGGCCTTCGCCAACACGATCAACACGCCTGACGGTGGCACGCACCTGGAAGGCCTGCGCGCCGCGCTGACCCGCGCCATCAACTATCACGCCCGCAAGTCCGGCGTGCTGAAGGATAACGACCCCAACTTCACCGGCGACGACACCCGCGAGGGTGTGACCGCCATCGTCAGCATCAAGCACCCCGACCCGCAGTTCGAGAGCCAGACGAAGGTCAAGCTCATGAACTCGGAGGTCAAGGGGCTGGTGCAGTCGCTCGTCAACGACAAGTTCGGCGAGTTCCTGCAGA
>CAZDLX010000019.1:0-5924 GCA_964506005.1 uncultured Anaerolineae bacterium
GCGCCGATGATACTGCCGGGGCAGCCCGGTGGGAACGTAGGCCATCGCCAGAAGAACCCTTCCCCCAGCTCCTTTTGCTTTTCCCCCTGCCCCGGCCGCGCTCTGGCCATCTCACGGTTGACGCGTCCAGAGCCAATCACTATACTTCTGCCTGAACCAAATCGCCTTTATACTGCGAGGAGTCGAGCTGGATGGTAAACGAAGAACTGCTTGAACTGCTGCGCTGCCCGGTCGCCGTCCATTACGAGGGCGAAGATCCGGGGCGGCTTGAGCTGGTACACGGCACGTGGCTGGTTTCGCGTGAGTCCGGCTATAAGTACCCGATTATCGACGACATCCCGGTCATGCTGCCGGAGGTGGGCGAGAAGTACAAAGACACCCCCGTTGAGGATTTACCCGTCCCCCCGCCACAGGAGGACGCACCGACGCTCGACCAGGAGTAAGCCCCTTGAAGCGGCCTTCACAGGCCGGAACTAGGACAGACACTCATGGCCGACATGCTCCCTCCGGCCACTAACCTGCTGGTGGTCGACGACGATCCGGACCTGCTGCTTCTGCTGCGAAAAATGCTGGCGCGGATCGGCGCGTCCGCGCGAACGGCGGAAACCGGTGAGGCTGGCCTTGAGATGCTGAAAAGCGACGACTTCGACCTGCTGGTGCTGGACCTCATGCTGCCCGACATGGACGGCTACGAAGTGCTTCAGCAGGTGCGGGCGAATTCGCGCTACGACGACATGCCGGTGCTGATCCTGTCCGCCCGCGCCGACCAGGAGGCCATCAGCAAGGCGATGAGCTTGGGGGCCGACAGCTACCTGACCAAACCCTATCTCCCCAACACGCTCACGAGCCGGGTGCTCATGCTGCTCAACGGCGGGCGGCGCACGGACAAGGGCGGCGGGTAGCCACTCCTACCACTCGTCCTCTTCCATGTAGTAGCCGGGTGGCGGCTCCTCCCCCCAGTCCTCTTCGTAATACTCACCCTCGATGATGTCAGAATCCGGGCCGGGCAGCGACCGCTGGCGGTACCGCTCGACATTGGCTCGGCCGCGGCCAAGCTGATCGTATCGCGCCCTGCGCTGCGAGAGCTGGTAGTCGTGCAGCGCGACACGAGCCGGCGTCTGGCGCTTCTTGATGGTGCGCGAGAGCACCCAGGCGATGGTCAGCGTGGGGATGACCTGCGTGCCCGGGATGATCCCTTCCAGCACGGTGATCATCTGCAGGGCCTGCAGCCCCATCAACTCGAGGATCACCCAGGCGATTGGCGCGGCGAAGAAGTCGAATGCGAGGTCGAGCAGGTCCAGCGCGATCGGGACGGTAATTGGCACGTGCTGGAGCGTCTCAAAAAAGTCCGCGTCCTCCGGTATGTCCAGGTCGCGGATCTGCCGGGCCGCGGTGATCAGCAGCGCTATCGCGCCGATGAGCGCGCCGCCCATGCACAGCACGATGATCAGCAGCGACTGCCGTAAGAACTCAATAACGGTGATATCTGGGTTCACAGGTGCTCTTCTCTCTCCCCACAGCCGGGCGCTTACCCGGCAGCACAGGCTCTGCGGCCTGTCGTCCCTTGTCTCTATTGTAACGGATTCGCCGCAGCGGGCATTTTACCGCTGTGTATCAGCACAGACGCCCCACTTCGTGTGGGGCGTCTGGCACAGAGACATGACCTTTTACTGCGTTATCAGGAAGGCGATGACGTTGTCGATGTCTTCCTCACTCAGCGTCTCGCCGTAGTTTTTAGGCATCAGGTCGTCGTAGCCCTCGACGAGATAGGCGTCCGGCTGGACGATGGACTCGTGCAGGTAGTCCTCTGCGGACATACCCGGCACACGTTCGGCGGCCACCTCGGAAATCCCATCGAGGCTCGGCCCGACGAGAGCAGTGCCGTCGAGCGTGTGGCAGGTCACGCAGCCAACCTGGCTCGCGCCACCCGTTCTGTAGATCTGCTCGCCTGCCTGTGGATCGCCAATTGCCGCTACGTCTACTGCATCGCCACCATCTGCGGCGGGTGCTTCACCGTTCCCGCCGCAGGCGGCCAGTGTCAGGGCTGCAACGACAAGCATGAACAACCATGCGCGCTTCATCGGACGTAACCTCCAGCTAGGTGATGTAAGAACGGCATTCCAGTCCCCCCGAGTATAGTCTACGGGCAAATCGTTTCAAGAGTAGCAGACCCGCAGGGCGCAAGGTACGATCCGGACCGGTATCCGAGCGACCTTTGAGCAGGAGCAGCCAATGGTGCGGAAGCCACCTGTACTCATCCTGATTGCTGTGCTCGCCGTGTTGATGGCAGGTTGTGATGCGCTCGGTATCAGCGCATCACCAACACTGGCGCCGACCGTCACGACAGCGCCCACGCAGCCGCCAACTAACACGCCAGAACCAACGCCGACACCGGAGCCGACGGCAACCGAGGCGCCGACCGCCACGGCGACGCGGCAGCCCCCTACGCCTCTGCCTACGCCGACCCGCACGGCGGAGGACGAGGGCGAGACGACCGCCACCCGCCAGCCGTCCGGCAGCGTCACGCCGGGCATCTCCATCTCGCCGCAGCTTGGCGAGCCGGGTGACACCGTCACCGTGCGTGGTGACGGCTTCGAGCCGAACGAGATCGTTGGGCTGCACTGGTCCAGCCTTGAGGGCCCAACCGGTGCGGCGGTACAGGAAGTTGAAGCCGACGACGAGGGCAGCTTTACGGCCAACGTGCTCGTGCCTGCCGCCAGCCAGTGGCCCGGCGGCGCGGCGCAGGAGCTCGACGAGCTTCAGCTCCGCGCGACGAGCGCCTCGCTCGGCGAGGGCAACTACTACTTCGCCAACTTCAAGTACCTGCGGCCCCAGGGGGTGTCCGGCCCGGCGGTGATGTTCCAGAACACCGTACAGGGCTACCAGATCCGCGTACCGAGCGGCTGGGAGTGGGCCTGGACTGAGGACGACACGACCAACGTGCGCTTCCAGTCAAACACCGGGAGCGGCGGCGGCTTCGTGCGTGTGGTGACCGGCGACAACGTCGAGGCGGTGATCCCTGCGCTGATGGAGGAGGAGTTCCCCGGCCAGGGCTATGAGACCGGCCTGCTCGGCGCGGGCTCTTACCCCGGCACGCAGGTCACTACGGCATCGGGGCGAACCGTCCAGTTTATCCCGTCGGGCGGGCGCACCTACGTCCTGAGCTTTGCAGACGACGCAGGGCAGCCGATGTGGAGCGTGATCGGGACGTTCGAGCTGACGCCCTGAGCAGCAAGGGCCAAAACAAGAACCGCCAGCCGGGAACCCGGCTGGCGGTTTTAGATTCGCCGTACAGCAGGCTAGCGGATGGTCGTGCCGACCTTCTCGCCGAGCACAGCCCGCTCGAGCGAGCCCTCTTCCCACAGGTCGAGCACGATGATAGGCAGGTGATTGTCCATGCACAGCGAGATCGCCGTGCTGTCCATCACCCTCAGACGCTTGTTCATCGCCTCCATAAAGGTGAGATCGTCGTAACGCTTGGCGTTGGGGTCCTTCTTGGGATCGTTGTCGTAGACCCCGTCTACCTTCGTCGCCTTGATGAGCACGTCAGCGTTAATCTCCATACCGCGCAGGGCGGCGGCGCTGTCGGTAGTGAAGTACGGGTTGCCCGTCCCCCCACCCATGATGACGACGCGGCCCTTTTCCAGGTGGCGGATGGCCCGCAGCCGGATGTAGGGCTCGGCGACCGCCTTCATCTCGATGGCCGTCTGCACGCGGGTCGCCACACCCTCGCGCTCGAGCGCGTCCTGCAGCGCCAGCGCGTTCATCACCGTCGCGATCATACCCATGTAGTCGGCGGTGGCCCGGTCCATACCGGCCTGAATGCCGATCTGGCCACGCCACAGGTTGCCCGCGCCGATGACGATCGCGATCTCGACGCCGTACTGCTTTACCTGCTTGATGCGGGTCGCGATCCAGCGCGCGCGCTCCGGGTCGATGCCGAAGTCCGCCTCGCCGGAGAGTGCCTCCCCGCCGAGCTTGAGTATGATGCGCTGGTACTTGGCCGTGCCTGAGAGTCCCTGGCTCAACGAATCCCCCTTATCGTGCGGTGGTTCAGGGCAAAAAGAAAGGGGATTAGAGCCGATACTCTAATCCCCTGCTGTCTTCACGGTGGTTACGCTTCGTCAGCGCCGTCGGTCGCCGGCAGCGGCCCTTCGCCCAGCTCGTAGCGAGCGAAGCGGCTGAGGACGATGTTCTCTTTCAGGGTCGCAATCGCCTGCATGATGAGATCGCTCACCTTGAGATCGCCGTCCTTGACGTACGGCTGCTCGAGCAGCACGACGTCGGCATACCACTTGTCGAGGCGGCCCTGCACGATGCGCTCGATGATGTTGTCGGGCTTGCCCTCGGCACGGGCGTCCTTCTCGAAGAGCGTCTTCTGCGCTTCGATGGCATCCTCAGGGATATCGCTGATCTTCAGGTACTGCGGGTTGGCGAAGGCGATGTGCAGCGCCAGGTTGTGCGCCAGCTCCTGGAAGATATCGGTGTCGGCGACGAAGTCAGTCTCGCAGTTGAGCTCCAGCATCACGCCGACGCGCGCGCCAGGGTGCGTGTAGGTCTCGATGCGGCCCTCGTTGGCCTGGCGCTCGGTCTTCTTCTTCGCGCTGGCGAGGCCCTTCTCCATCAGGTAGGCCTTTGCCTGCTCAAAGTCACCGTCGAACTGCTCCAGCGCCTGCTTGCAGCCGAGAACGGATGCGCCCGTCTCCTCGCGCAGCTCTTTCACCATCTGTGCTGTAACGGCCATGTTTCCTTCCTTGTCTTGATCGTAAAGCGTCGTCTAATTCGCGAGAACCGGCTTTGCCAGCACAGGGCTGCCTATTCCTCTACGTCCTCGTCAGCATCCTCGTCGCCTTCAGCTTCGAAGCTCAGCTCGCGGCTGCGCAGCTTGTCGAGCGTCGACTGGCCGAGGAAATCTTCGTCGGTGGCCTCTTCTTCGTCGTACTCGTAGTCATACTCGTACGCCGCATCGACGTCAGCCTCGTCGAGATCTTCCTTGCGCGTCGCCTTGCCCTCGAGGACGGCGTCGGCCATCACGCTGGTGATGAGCTTAATCGCGCGGATCGCGTCGTCGTTCGCCGGGATCACGTAGTCGATCATTTCCGGGTCGCAGTTCGTATCGACGAGCGCCACGATGGGAATGCCGAGAATGTTCGCCTCGCGAACGGCGGTATCCTCGCGCTTGACGTCAACCACATACAGCAGGTCGGGCAGGCGCTTCATGTCCCGAATGCCGCCCAGCCGGATGTTGAGGTTCTCGATCTCGCGCTCGAGCATCAGACCTTCCTTCTTGGTCAGAAGCTCGAACTCGCCCGCGTCGCGCCGCTTTTCCAGGTCTTTCAGGTGGTCGATCCGCTGGCTGATGGTACGCCAGTTGGTGAGCGTACCGCCGAGCCAACGCTCGTTGACGTAGGGCATGCCGGCGCGCGAGGCTTCCCGCGCGATGGTCTCCTGCGCCTGGCGCTTGGTGCCGACGAACAGCACCGTGCCGCCGTTGGCAACCTCATCGCGAATCAGCTCGTAGGCGTCGCGGATCGTCCGCAGCGTCTGCTGCAGGTCGATGATGTGGATGCCATTGCGCTCGGTAAAGATGTAGGACTTCATCTTGGGGTTCCACTTGCGGGTGCGGTGCCCGAAGTGAACGCCCGTCTCGAGGAGAGCCTTCATGCTAATCTGGGCCATCTGTCTTTTCCTTTCATCGTTTTAGGTTCGTCCGCCACCGTCTGCCCCGCTGGAACCGGTCGTCGTGACCGGCACGGCCAGCCAGGTCGGGCGGCGTGTATGCTCCGCATCTAAACATGCGGGGACCCAGCAGGTTACCGCATGCTGGGTCGGTGGAAATTATACCGTACCAGGGAATAGAGTACAATAAATATGCGGCAGCGGCATCCCCCCTGTGGGGCGGCGTCAGGTAGCCCCGAACGCGT
>CAZDLX010000019.1:6024-10813 GCA_964506005.1 uncultured Anaerolineae bacterium
ATATGCGGCAGCGGCATCCCCCCTGTGGGGCGGCGTCAGGTAGCCCCGAACGCGTGTTTGTGCTAACATTGGGGTGCTGCGAACATTTGTATCATACCGGGAGCACGGCCCGGTTTGCGTCCCGATTTTTCCGTTGGGTGCGGGGGACGTAAAATGGGCGGTGTAGTGTCGAAAGCCGTGTTCCTGCCGGCTTTCAGTTTTCATATCTCCAGAGCCCGGGGCAGGATGGGATTAGACCATGGCCAGTCGTAGAGAAGATCAGCGTGGCCGCCAGCCGGGCGGCATCCGGGGCGGAGGCGGTGAAGAAGGCTCGTCCCCCTTCGACCGGTTGCGCTCGCTTGGTCGCCGTCAGGAAGGCTCCAGCCAGGGGCCCGGCAGCGGGCGGCTGCCCGGAGGCAGATCCGGCGGTTCGAGCGGCGAAGAGAGCGGCGGGTTGCTGGGCGGCATCCGCTCGCGGCTGCCCGGTGGCAGCTCTAGCGGAAGCTCTGGCAGCGGCTCCAGCGGTGAGAGCGGCGGCCTGCTGGGGGGCCTTACGTCACGCATACCGCGTCTCGGCGGTGGCAGCCAGGACGACCCGTCATCGGGGCGTTCAGGCGGGCTGCCGGGTGGTATAGGGCAATCAGGTGGAGGCTCGTCATCCGGCGGATCCAGCCGGTTGCCGGGCGGGCCGGGTTCATCCGGCTCCGGCGGCCTGCCCGGCGGGTCCAGCAGCCCAGGCCGCCTGCCCGGCGGCCCCGGCGGCTCGTCGAGCTCCAGCGGCGGGTCCGGCTCAAGCCGCCTGCCAGGGGGGCCCAGCAGCCCGTCCTCGCGACCGGGCGGCCCGCCGAGTGGCTTTGGCAGCAGGCCGGGTTCGCCACCCGGCAGTTCGAGCTCGCCCGGCTCGTCGGGCTCCAGCGGCCTGCCAGGCGGCATCAGCCGCCCCGGCAGCGGGACGCCGCCCAGCGGGCCCAGCAGCCCCAGCCGGCTGCCCGGCTCAGGCCCGGGGGGAAGCTCGTCCGGTGGCCCACCGTCGAGCCGGCCCGGCGGGCCGTCCAGCCCGAGCAGCAGCACCGACGCAAGCCGCATGCCCGGCGGCCTCGGTCGCACCAGCAGCGGGCAGCCCCCGGCAGCCCGACCGACGTCACCGCGGCGGCCCGGCTCCAGCGGTGGCGGCACGTCGAGCAGCAGCGGAATGCCCGGCGGCATCAGCACGGGCGCGGCAACCGTCACGCCGAAGCCCAAGCGCCAGCGCCAGCCGCGCCAGGCCGGCGACGGTCTGCTGTCGCTCGATACCCGGCTGGACATCATCGGCGTCGCCATGATTGTCATCGCGCTCGTCTCGGTGCTCAGCTTCCTCTCCCAGGAGCCGGGCATGCTCACCCGCGCCCTGCTGCGCTTCCTATACCAGGGCTTCGGCTGGGGCGCGTACGTCGTGCCGCTCGGCGTCGGCGCGATCGGCGTGTGGCTGATCTGGCGGCACTTCGGCGACCAGCTTCCACCCGTCGATCCGGTTCGCATCGCAGGAGCCGTTATCGCCTTCGTCGCGGCGCTGACCCTCATCCATGCGGGCGTCGCCGCCACGCAGCCCATCGGGCAGGTGTGGGTCAACCCGCTGCTCGCCGACCCCAACCAGCCGGATTACCAGCCGGGGCGGGTCTGGGAGGAGGCACGCGCCTGCCCGGTCCGGCCTCAGGAACTGATCGACCAGGGGTGGATCATCCAGACAAGCTACCTGAGCAGCTATGACATTGCGCGCTGCGGGCACGGCGGCGGCTACATCGGCGCATTCATCCAGGTGACGCTCGCCGCGCTCATCGGCGGCCCGGCTGTCTTCCTGATCGGCCTGGTCGTGCTGTTCGCCGGCCTGCTGATGCTCACGCGGACCACGCTCAAGGAGGTTATGGAGCACACCGCGACGGGCTACAGCGCCGTGCGGACCCGCGTCTCGGACGCCCGGGCAGCCCGCGCGGCCCGCGCCGTGCAGGCGCTCGAAGCCGAGGGAGATGCCACCGTCACCGCACCAGCTCGCGGGCAGGTCCCCGCCAGCGCCACGCCACAGCGCCCATCGTCGGCAGCACCACCCCTGCAGGGCCGCCCGTCCATCGTGACGGGGCGCGGCCCCGGCGGCACGGTGCCACCGTCTGCCCGTCCGTCAGCGGCAGATCTGGAAGACGAAGAAGAAGCGGAGGTTCGCCCGGCGGCTGGATTAGCCGGCGCGGCAGCGGCAGGTGCCGCCGCCGGAGCGGCTGCAGCACCAGCGCCCCGGCCCGGCGGCCCGCCCGGCGCGTCCCCACTTCCGCGGCCCGGTGGCCCTCCCGCCCCCACCCAGCGCCCGCTCGGCCTGGGTGCTGAGGCGGACGACGAGGACGATGAGGGCACCGCCAGCGAGGACCGCCCCGGCACCGCGCCCGGCGGACCCGCTGCGCCCCCGCTGAGCCGCCCGGGGGCTCCGGCCGGCGTGCCGCCGCGCCCGGGAGCGTCCCAGCCACCAGGGGTACGTCCGGCAGAGGGCCCCTCCCAGCGGCCTGGCACGCCCGGCAGTGCAGCGCCGGGGGCCGGCGTTCCGCCACGGCCCGGCGGGCCGCCTGCACCGGCTGGCGGCGACCGCGACCGGCAGGGCAGCTCTGGCGTGCCCGGCATCGGCAGCGCGTCACGGCCCGGCGCCCCGCTCCCAAGGCCCGGTTTGCCCGGCAAGCCAGCCGTGCAGCCGTCATTTGGCGGCGCGCGCCCGGCGCCCAAGCCGCTTGAGCCGGCGGAAGACGAGGACGACGGCGAGGACGAGGACATCCTGTTCGACGACCTCGCGACCGGGCCGCCCGAAAACGCTATCGAACTGGACGACGGCGACGTGCTGACCGGCCCCAAGGCCCCGGTCAGCGAGCCGCCGCGCCCCGCCGGCCCGCCGGAGAGAGCACGAGACGCCGGTGGGGCGGAACGCCCGGCCCCGGTGGGGCCACCCGCGCCTGCCGGCCCGGCGCGCCCGTCGCCGCTGGCTGGTGGCTCGCCGATTTCCGGGCCACCGCGCCCCACTGCGCCGCCCACCGAGCGCCGCGACGGTGGCAGTGCGCCGTCGGGGCCCCGGCCAGGCGGGCCTGCCAACCCGCAAAACCGGCCCGGCACGATGGGCATAACGCCTGCCCCGGCAGCACCCGCGCCGGCACCGCGCGAGCGGCCCATGCCGCCCTCACGACCCGGCAGCGAGCCGCCGAGGAGCAGCGCCCCCGCGAAGGTTGGCGAGGGCACCTCGAAGAAGCGCGTCGAGTGGAAGCTGCCCGACATCGACAGGATGCTGGAGACGAAGTCACGGCTGTCAGTCTCCGACGAGGAGCTGCGCCGCCGCGCAGAGCAGATCGAGCAGACGCTGTCCAGTTTCGGCGCTCCGGGGCGCGTGGTCGAGGTCAATCACGGCCCGGTGATCACGCAGTTTGGCGTCGAGCCCGACTACGTTGATGGGCGGGCGGGCAAGCGCATCAAGGTGAAGGTCGCCAAGATCAGCTCCCTCGCCGACGACCTCGCCCTGTCGCTCGAAGCGCCGACCATCCGTATCGAGGCGCCGGTGCCGGGCAAGGGCTACGTCGGCATCGAGGTGCCGAACGAGCAACCGAGCATTGTGGGGCTCAAGGACGTGATCGATACGCCCGAGTTTCGCAACATGAAGACGCCGCTGCGCATGGCGCTCGGGCAGGACGTGTCCGGCCAGCCGGTCGTGGCCGATCTGACCAGCATGCCGCACCTGCTCATCGCCGGCACGACAGGCTCGGGCAAGTCGGTGTGCGTCAACGGCATCATCGCCACGATGCTCATGACCTCCACGCCGGACCAGCTGCGCCTCATCATGATCGACCCGAAGCGGGTGGAGCTGACCAACTACAACGGCATTCCGCACCTGATGGCGCCGGTCGTGACGGAGCTTGAGCGCATCGTCGGCGTGCTGAAGTGGGTCCAGCGAGAGATGGACGACCGCTACCGCCGCTTCGCGATGGCGGGGGCGCGCAACATCACCGACTACAACAGCCGCGTCGCCCATGGCAAGATCCGCGATGGCGAGGCGCTGCCCTACATCGTCGTGATCGTGGACGAGCTGGCCGACCTCATGATGCTGGCTCCGGACGAGACGGAGCGCGTGATCACGCGCCTCGCGCAGATGGCCCGCGCCACCGGCATCCACATCATCCTGAGCACGCAGCGCCCCAGCGTGGACGTCGTGACGGGGCTGATCAAGGCCAACTTCCCGGCCCGCATCGCCTTCGCGGTGGCGACGGGCGTCGACTCGCGCGTCATCCTCGACATGCCCGGCGCGGAAAAGCTGCTCGGGCGCGGCGACATGCTGTTCCAGCCGCCGGACGTGCCGATGCCCATCCGCATGCAGGGCACCTACGTCTCCGACGACGAGATCCAGAATATCACCGACTTCTGGCGTGAGCAGGGCGAGAAGGTGCCGCCCGCCGCGCTGAGCGCCGGCACCGCCGCCGGAGCCGCCTCGGTGCAGAAGGCCTTTCTCGCCGACCCCGAGGCCGAGCGTGAGGACGGCGTGGACGAGCTGTTCGACGAGGCGGTGGCGCTGGTGCGCGAGAAGGGCAAGGCCTCGATCTCGATGCTCCAGCGGCACCTGCGCATCGGCTACACGCGCGCCGCGCGGCTCATCGAGGCGATGGAGGAGATGGACATCGTCGCCGAGCATGAGGGCGGCAGCCGCCAGCGCAGCGTGTTCGACGACGAGGATGAGGAAGACGCGCTGTAGGCGGCTCTGCACACGTAAAGACGCACAGACCCCGCCAGTGGCGGGGTCTGTTTGATTCTCCGTGCTGGC
>CAZDLX010000019.1:10913-31408 GCA_964506005.1 uncultured Anaerolineae bacterium
GTAAAGACGCACAGACCCCGCCAGTGGCGGGGTCTGTTTGATTCTCCGTGCTGGCAGTACGTTCAGCATCCAGTTCTACCCCATCCCCATCGACCACCGCAGGCGGTCGCCCCCTTGCCCCGCCAGCAGGGAAGGGGAGATAGCTCAGTCACCGGTAACTAGCTCGATGATCGACGTTAGTCCTCCGCCGCTGAATCCCCTCCCTGCTAGCGGGGAGGGGAAGTCGAGACGCTTCTGCGTCTCGACAGGGGTGGGGTTTCCCCTGAACACACTCCGCGCTGGCAACCGCTACTCGCCGGAGTAGCCGTAGTCGTCCTCGTAGCCGCCATACCCGCCCCCGTAGTAGCCCTGACGCGACGCGCCCGGCGCTTCGCCGAGGTAGGCCGACGCCTTGATCACGAGCCGCTGGCAGATGCGGCGGTCCCGCATGCGGCTGACCAGGCGCGGATCCAGCTCCTCCAGCCCGTGCGAGGTCGTGATAATGGTCGGCAGGCGGGTGTTGTAGCGGTAGTTGAAGAGCTGGTACAGCTTCTCCCGCGCCCAGGGCGTCGCCGACTCGGTGCCGAGGTCGTCCAGCACCAGGAGCTGCGCGGACTTTATTTCCGCGAAGCGCTTGTCGTACGACGTGTGGCTCTCCGGCGCAAACGCCGCCCGCAGGTGGTCGAGCAGGTCGGGCACGGTGACGAAGACCGCCTCGCCGCCGTTCATCTGGAACTCGTTGGCAACCGCCGCCGCTAGGTGCGTCTTGCCGCTGCTGTACGGCCCCATGATGACAAGCCACGCCTGGCGCGGCTCGGGCGGGTAGTCGTTGGCGGTCAGGTCGCGGGCGAACTGCATCACGGCGCTGACCTTCTCGCGCAGGTCGTCGCGCTCCTCGCGCGGCAGATCGTAGCGCAGGTCGAAGCTGTCGAATGTCATGTGCGCGTGCAGGTTCAGGCTGTTAAAGTCGCTCGACTCGGCTGCCACCCCACCCCGCCGGTAGTCCGGCGCGAGGATGGGGTACGTCTCCGCCACGTCCGGGTCGGTGAGGCGGGAGCGCACCCGCAGCTCCAGGTCTTCGAGATTGTGGTTCGTCGTGATGACGGTTGGCAGCCGTGCGTTGTAGCGGTAGTTGATAAGCTGGTACAGCTTCTCCGTGGCCCAGGGCGTGGGGCTCTCGATGCCCAGGTCGTCGATGACCAGCAGCGCCACGTCGCGCACTTCCTCGAAGCGCGAGTTGTAGTCTTCCGCGTCATCCGAGCCGAAGCCCGTCCGCAGGTGGTCGAGCAGGTCGGGCGCGGTCACAAACAGCACCTTGTCGCCCTGCTCGATGCGATAGTTGGCAATCGCCGCGGCGAGGTGCGTCTTGCCGCAGCCGTAACCGCCCGTGAAGATGAGCAGCCCGTCCGGGGCTTCGGCGTAGGCCAGCGCACGCTGGTAAGCCCCGCGCAGGTTGTCACGGTGCTTCTGCGGCAGCGTCATCCCGACGCCCTCGGGGTTGAACGACGCGAACGTTTTGGTCGTCAGGTGAGCCAGCCCGCCGAGCCGGCGCAGGTACTCGGCGCGCTCGTTGGCGATCTGGCTGCGGCGGCAGTCGCAGTCGAAGATCTTGCCGAAGTGGGGGTGGTCATCCGGCACATCGTAGCGGACGTAGCCGAGCCCTCTACACACCGGGCAGCGCGGATCGCCGCTGCCATACTGCCTGTCAGAGTAGCTCATGGTGTCACTCGACCTCGTTGCCATACTTGCCGGCGAAGAACCGCCGCCAGTCGTCGCCGTTGCGGCGGCGGTCTGCGCTACGGCCCTCAGTCTGCCAGCGGTTCAGAATGGCCTCAATGTACTTCAGGCTGCGCTTATTGTACGCCACCGCGACCTGTATCGCCTCCTCCAGCCACTCCGGGGAGTACGTCTCCTCAAGGTCGGTGAGGCTGTCGGCGATGAGCGGCGTCAGCGGGCCGATGTTCTGCTCGTACAGCGTGAAAATGTTGGGGCGCTCGACGGTGATGTCCACCGGCACGGTCGGGTCGAGGCTGGGCACCCACTCGCCGGTCTCAATACCCTCGACGGCAGCCTGCCCGCGCGGCGTGTTGACGAAGATAAGGTCCTCCGTCCAGCGTTCCGCCTCGACGTGCACGTACAGCAGCGTCCCGCGGGAAACGGCGCGCTCCAGCCCATCCTGCAGCGTGTCGCGGCGCTCGTCCTCCCGCGCCCCGAGCCCCGCCATGAAGGCACGGTCGGCCATGATCTCGCTGCGCCGCAGGTAGGGGACCTGCCCTTCCTTCTGCTGCAAGCGCCACAGGCAGTACAGCGTGACCTTCATCTCGGCGAGGCTGTCGATCTGCGGCAGCAGCTCGCTGAAGAACGTCACCGGAATGCGTATCAGCCGCCCTTTCTGCGGGAAGCCGTTGAAGCCTCTCATCACCACTGCGTCACCTCGGCCCGTGAACGGGCGAGCTAGAGCACGTCCAGGTCATAACTCTTGTGTGCGGCGTCGCGGAACTGCGTGATCTCCGGGATGAAGACGAGGTTCACCGTGTCCGTCGGGCCGTTGCGGTGCTTGGCGACGATGATCTCCGCCTTGTTGCCCTCCGGCGAATCGGGGTTGTAGTAGCTGTCCCGGTAGATAAACATCACGACGTCCGAGTCCTGCTCGATCGAATTGTGGACGATGATGTTCTGGGCCACGAAGTTCTGTAACCCTGGCACGGTGAGGTCGTAGACATCCGTGGCGCCATCAGGTTCAATCGAGACAACCGGATCCCAGTAGACATCACTCTCAGCGAGCAGCTCGGCAGCTTGCTGCCCGAGGTTGAAACCTCGGGCTACCTGCAACTGTCGGCTAAAGCCGACAGAAGGGTTGCCAGCGGTTGCTCTCGTCGGTTTTAACCGACGATTGTACGTAGCCGGGTAATTCATTACCCGGCGGCTGACCGCCCCCACCGTATCTGGCACCGCAATGCGTTCCTGCAATGCCAGCTCATCAAGTCGTTTCCAGCCATCAATCGTCAGGAACTTGTGGTTCGCGGTTGCCCGGATCATCCGCCCCAGCCGGGTCTTGAGGCGGAACACAGGCTTCACTCCCGTGCAAAATGCGTTAGAGACGTCTGAAGTCTCAACCTTCCATGTGTCGGGGTTGATGCTCAACACAGGGAAACCTCGCTCGCCAACCAGGTCACGGATGGGTACATAAGTACCCAGATCTGGCCGGAAAACGGGCGTCTCACCAGCTAGACAGCCCGACTCTCTCAAGTCCGAGAGCATGGGCCGCTTGTCGGTGCGCTGCTCCACCGCGCGGGAGAGCTGCGCCGCGGCGATGACCGGCACGTTCAGCTCACGCGCAAGCTGCTTCAGCGCCCGCGAGATGAACGAGATCTCCTGCACGCGGTTCTCGTTGCGGTAGGGCGTCGACATGAGCTGCAGGTAGTCGATCACGATGAGGTCCAGCCCGTATTCCAGGTACAGGCGGCGCGCCTTCGTGCGGAGCTCCTGCGTGCTGAGCGCCGGGGTATCGTCGAGGTAGATCGGCAGCTCGGCGATGGCCTGCGTCGCAGCGACGAACTGCGACCAGTCGCGCTCGTCGAGCTTGCCCTCACGCAGCTTGTGTGACGGGATGTGCGTGTCCTGGCTGACGAAGCGCTGCACGAGCTGCTCGTTGCTCATCTCCAGGCTGAACAGCGCCACGCGCTGCCGGTTGCGGGCCGCGTTCATCACGACGGTATTCAGCCAGCTCGTCTTGCCCATACCGGGCCGGGCGGCGATGATGATCAGGTCGGATTTCTGCATGCCGCCGAGCAGCCGGTCGAGGTCTACAAACCCCGAGGGCACGCCCATCACCTCTTCCTGGTGGCGGGCCAGCAGGCTGATGTGGTCGAAGTAGCTCGAAACCACATCCTTCACCGGCACGAGGTCGCGCGTGAGGCGGCGCTCTGTCACGTCGAAGATGGCCTGCTCGGCGCGGCCCACCACCTCGTCGATGTCGGTCTCGTCGGAATGCGCGATGCGGGCGATATTGCCCGCCGCCTCCAGCAGCCGGCGGCGGATCGCCATGCGCTCGACGATGCGCCCGTAGCCTTCGGCGTTCAGCGCAGAGGGCGTCTTGTTGATCAGGCTGAGAATGTAGGCCGCCCCGCCGATGTCGGACAGCCGGCCCAGCGTTTCAAGCTCGTTGACGAGCGTCAGGTAGTCGATAGGGTCCCGGCGCTCGTGGAGGCTGAGAATCGCCTCCCAGATCCACGTGTGGCGCACGATGAAGAAGTCCTCGGGCCGCAGGAACGAGAGAACCTCGTACAGCGCCTCCGGGTTGATCAGCACCGAGCCGAGCACCGCCTCCTCAGCTTCGACGCTGTGGGGGGCGAGGTGGTCTGTTTGGTAATCCGCAGTTGATTGCGACATAGCACGCAGCTTCGTGATGCTTATCTACTGGTCAGATACGAATAGCGGGGCGTGCTGCCCCGCCAACACGCGCTGTGAGGTTTGCGAAGAAGCGCTGTGACTGTTCTGGCGTACGTTGAAGCCAATGATAATGGCGAATTGCCCTGCGGGCTACTCCTCGTCTCCGCCACCTTCCAGGTCATCGAGATCGAGCGAGCTGAGGAAGTCAGAGAAGGCACTCAGGTCCTCCTCTTCCGGCCCATCTGCCAGCGGCGCGTCGCCGCTGCTCGCTTCCTGCTCCGTCGTCATCTCTTCCTCGGGTTGGATGGCAGCCCGGTCCATGACCGAGTCCGCGACGAAGATCGGCACGTGGAGCCGCACGGCCAGCGCGATGGCGTCGCTGGGCCGCGAGTCGATCTCGACCGTGCCGTTGCTCGTCTCCACGACGATCCGTGCGAAGAAGATGTCGTTGCGCAGCTCGCTGACGACGATACGGTTCACCGTGCCGCCCAGCTCGACAATCACCGACTTGAGCAAATCGTGGGTGAGAGGGCGCGTCACGGGGACACCCTGAAGTTCGACGCGGATGGCTTCGGCCTCGAACGAGCCGATCCAGATCGGCAGGTAGCGGTCAGAGTTGACGTCTTTGAGGACGACAACGCGATCCTGTGACATCAGACTCACCCGGATGCTATCGATCTCTACCCTGACCATGTCTACCCCCGCCGCCCGTTGAAAGGGCAGCCTCTCTGGAATTCAGCCACGCGCAGGCCGTGAGTGTAACGGCACCGTGCAGATTATACCACAACGGGCGCCCGCGCGGGCAAGCGGGCGGTGTGCTGCGTGCGGCCCACGCCACAACCGTGATTGTGGTAGAATCCCCGCATGGTCGTAGGTACAGGCGTTATCGAGTTGAACCTGCCCGGCATCCGCTCACTCAAGCAGAAGCGCAGCGTCCTGAAGGGCCTCATCGCGCGGCTGCACAAGACGTTCAACGTCTCGTGCGCCGAAGTGGGCCTGCACGACGTGTGGCAGTCGGCGGCGCTCGGCGTGGCGGTCGTATCGACCTCGGGCGTGCATGCCGAGGACGTGCTGCAGAATGTGATTGGCTGGATCGAGGACAACCGCCCCGATCTGATCGTCGTGGGCGAGTCACTTGAGATCATCCCGTACTAGGACGTGTTCCGAGAGTCGCAACCCTATCCCACATCCCCTTTTCCGCTGGCAAGGAAGGGGAGACAGCTTTCCCCCTCTCTGTTGGCGGGGAGGGGGTGGCGTTCGCTGCGCAGGAGGCCAATCGCGCCCGCACGGCTTCTGCGCTATTATCGACTTGACGCCGTTCATCCGAGACACGCAGGAGGCGCACATGGAAGACGAATACACCAGCAGGCCGCCCCGCCGCGACCGGGGCAGCCGCCTGCTTGTCGGCTTTATCCTGCTTGTTCTGGTTGCCTGTGTCCTCGTCGTCGCCTATCTTGTCATCGACACCGTCCTGCAGGTGACGAGCCCCGTCTCCGACCTGCCGGGCGCGGTGCAGACGCAGGTGCAGGAGGTTCTGAACCCCACCCCGACGATCATCGCCAGCCCGGCGACGATCATCCGGCAGGTGCAGTCTCTGGCGCGGCTCGAAACCTCCTCCTACACCATCGAGAAGGTCATCACCGCTGAGAGCGGCGAGGGCGCGTTTGGCTTCCTCTTCCGCGACCGGCTGCTGCTCGTCGCCGTGGGGCAGGTCATCGCGGGCGTAGACCTACAGCGGCTCCAGCAGGACGACGTGCAGGTCGTCGGCGAGACGGTGTACATCACCATGCCGGCGGCGGAGATCTTCGTCGCCACCCTCGACAACGAAGAAACGTACGTCTACGACCGGCAGACCGGCGTCTTCGGCCAGCAGGTTGACCTTGAGACGATGGCCCGCGTGGAGGCCGAGCAGCGCATCCTCGAGGCGGCGCTGGAGGACGGCATCCTCCAGATGGCCCAGGACAACGCCAACAG
This sequence comes from uncultured Anaerolineae bacterium, assembly GCA_964506005.1. Taxonomy (GTDB): domain Bacteria; phylum Chloroflexota; class Anaerolineae; order Aggregatilineales; family UBA3940; genus UBA3940. Next base: position 17,259 of record CAZDLX010000019.1, read on the forward strand.
CTACATCGAGAGCCTGATGCTGGGCCTCGGCTTCGACGAAGTCATCTTCGTTCAGGCAACCCCCGCACCGGACCAGGATCTGGGAGAGCGCTAGCGTATGTCCAGTACCGAGCAGACCGTCGCCGCCCGCGCGGCAGACCTGCGCGAGCAGATCAACTACCACAATTACCGCTACCACGTCCTCGACTCGCCCGTCATTACCGATGCCGAGTATGACGCGCTGTTCAACGAGCTCAAGCAGCTTGAGGCGGAGCATCCCGAGATCCTCACGCCCGACTCGCCCACCCTGCGCGTCGGCGGCGAGCCGCGCAGCGATCTCCCCAAGGTGCGGCATGCGGCGCCGGTGCTCAGCCTGGGCAACGCATTTAACCACGAGGCGCTCCAGGCGTGGCGGCAGCGCATCACGCGGCTGCTGCCCGAAGACGCCGAGCTTGAATACGTGGTCGAGCCCAAGCTGGACGGGCTGTCCATCGTGCTGACGTACGAGAACGGCGTCTTCACGCTCGGCGCGACGCGTGGCAGCGGCGTGATCGGCGAGGACGTCACGCCCAACCTGCGCACGATCCGCATGCTGCCGCTGCGCATCCCGACAGACCGGGAGGGACCGCCCGCCCCGCCCCGTCTAGTGGTGCGCGGCGAGGTGTTTTATCGCATCCCGGCCTTTGAGCGACTCAACGAGCAGCGCGCCCAGGCGGGCGAGCCCACCTTCATGAACCCGCGCAACGCGGCGGCGGGCTCGGTGCGCCAGCTCGACCCCGGCATTACGGCGCAGCGCCCGCTGGAGCTGGCCTGCTACCAGATCCTCGACGGCGACGGCGACGAGCTGCCCCGCACGCAGTGGGACGTCCTGCTGTACCTGAATGCGCTCGGTTTCCCCGTGATGCTGGAGCACTCGAAGCTCTTTGACGACTTCGACGCTCTTGAGGCGTATATCGACGAATTCGAGGCACGGCGGCCCGAGCTCGGCTTCGAGATCGACGGGCTGGTGGTGAAGGTCAATGACCTGCGGCAGCAGGCGCGGCTCGGCGTCGTCGGCAAGGACCCGCGCGGCATGGTCGCGTTCAAGTGGCCTGCGGAGACGCGCACGACCCGGCTGAACGACGTTGGCGTCAACGTGGGGCGCACCGGCGTGCTGACCCCCTTCGCCATTCTGGAGGCGGTCGAGATCGGCGGGGTGATCGTGCGGCTGGCCACGCTGCACAACTTCGACGACATCGCCGCCAAAGACATCCGTATCGGGGACACCGTCGTCGTGAAGCGGTCCGGCGAGGTCATTCCCTACGTGGTCGGGCCGGTCACGGACCTGCGTGACGGCACCGAGCGGCCCGTCCAGCCGCCACAGGTGTGCCCTGCCTGCCAGACGCCCGCCGTGCGGCTGGAGGGCGAGGTCGCCTATTACTGCCCCAACCGGGCCTGCCCGGCGCAGCTTGTGCGCGGCGTCGAGTACTGGGCCTCGCGCGGGGCAATGGACATCGACGGTCTCGGCGAGCGGATCGCCGCCCAGCTTGTGCAGGAGGGGCTGATCCGCTACCTCGCCGACATTTACTTCATGAAGAAAGAGGACCTTGTCGACCTGGAAGGCTTCGGCGAGCGCAAGGCAGAGAAGCTCATCAAAGCCATCGACGAGAGCCGCAGCCGCCCGCTGACCCGCGTGCTGACCGCGCTGGGCATCCGCAGCGTCGGCAGTACGGTCGCGGAGCTGCTGCTGGAGCACATGCACACGCTGGACGCCATCATGAACGCCTCGCAGGAGGAGCTTGAGACGATCCCCGGCCTGGGGCCGCACATCGCGGGCGCGGTCGTCGCGTTCTTCGGCAACGAGGACAACCGGCATCTGATCGAGAAGCTGCGGCAGGCCGGCGTGAAGCTGGAGCCCGAGCAGAAGGTACTGGCCTCCAACAAGCTCGAAGGGCTCTCCTTCGTGCTGACGGGCTCGCTGCCGACGCTCACTCGCGGCGAGGCGACGGAACTCATCGAGCAGCACGGAGGCCGCGTGACGGGCAGCGTCAGCAGCAAGACGAATTACGTCGTCGCCGGCGAGGACCCCGGCAGCAAGCTCGCCAAGGCACAGAAGCTCGGCGTGCCGGTCATCGACGAGGCGGGCCTGCGCGCGCTGCTGGAAGGGTAGCGGGCACAAGTTGAGCGCTGTATTGGGTGGCAATTGAACATCGATTGGTAGGGGCGCAGCATGCTGCGCCCCTACTGTGGGATTGATCGGGAAATCACTGAAATAGAAGAGGCACCATGGCTAAAGCCGGCATCGTCATCCTGAAGCAGGGGCGCGAGAAGCCCGTCGTCCAATACCACCCCTGGGTGTTCTCGGGCGCTATCGACCCGAACCGCACCAACCTCGATGGCGTCCAGCCCGGCGACATCGTCGAGGTGCGGGACTACCGGGGCGGCTTCCTGGGCCTCGGCTACTGGAACCCCGGCTCGCAGATCCGCGTGCGCCTGCTCACCTGGGACCAGAACGACCAGATCGGCCCGGCGTGGTGGCGCGTGCGGCTGGCGCGGGCCATCGCCGCGCGGGAAGACCTCGCCAACCGGGGCGACACCGACGCCTACCGCCTCGTCAACGCCGAGAGCGACGGTCTGCCGGGGCTGATCGTGGACCGCTACGGCGACTGGCTCGTGCTCCAGGCTCTCACGCTTGGCGTCGAGGTGCGCAAAGGGCAGATCCTCGACGCGCTGAACGGCCTGCTCGCGCCGAGAGGCATCTACGAGCGCAGCGACGTGGACGCGCGCCGGCTCGAAGGGCTGGAGGAGGCGACCGGCCTGCTCGCCGGCGAGATGCCGCCCAACCCTCTCGTGATCTCCGAGTTCGGGATGCAGTACCCGGTGGATGTCTTCGCCGGGCACAAAACCGGCTTCTACCTCGACCAGAAGCACTCGCGGCGCTGGGTGCTGGGGGAGCCCAACCTCGCCGGGCGCGATGTGCTCAACTGCTTCTGCTACACAGGCAGCCTGAGCGCCTGCGCGGCGCGGGCGGGCGCGGCATCGATCACCAACGTCGATTCGTCGCAGCCGGCGCTTGAGATCGCCCGTGAGACGATGCGGCTCAACGGGCTGGAGAACGTGCCCGCCGAGTACGTCGCCGCCGACGTGTTCGCAACCCTGCGCGAGTATCGCGACGCCGAGCGCAGCTTCGACCTGATCATCCTCGACCCGCCCAAGTTCGCCCACACCCAGCGGCAGGTCGAGCGGGCGGCGCGAGGCTACAAAGACATCAACTGGCTGGCCTTCCAGCTCCTGCGCCCCGGCGGCCTGCTGCTGACCTACTCGTGCTCGGGGCACGTCTCGCCGGACCTGTTCGAGAAGATCGTGTTCGGGGCAAGCGTGGACGCCGGCGCGCAGGCGCAGATCATCCACTGGTTCGGCCAGCCAGAGGATCACCCCGTTCTGCTGTCGTTTCCCGAGGGGCGTTACTTGAAGGGGTTGACCTGCCGCACGACCGCCTTCGGCACGGCGTAGATGCGCGCCGCCCAGCGGCGTCCGGCACCACGCCGGCGCGACCACCGCCAGCGGCGCATGCGGCGGAACCGCAGGTAGTCGGCAAGCCAGTGGCCCACATCCGAGAGCGCCAGCCCGCTAAACGCAGCCAGCCACACTGGCCGGGGCACCTCCATCAGCATTACGAGGAGGGGCATGCCCAGGCCGAACGCGACTTCAAGCCCGAACAGCACCAGGAATACGAGCCCGGCCAGGTACACCAGGCGCAGGGCGGTGCTGAGTACCGGCCAGTGAGACAGCGGGTGCCGGTGCGGGATGACCCTCGCATAGGGCCACCACAGAATGAGCCACAGCCAGCCAACCAGCCCCACCGTCTTGATCACACGGCGTTCGCTGCGTGTGATACGGTCGACGTCGAGGTCGGGGTCGATGATTAACCCGGCGAAGCAGCCGAGCGCGCCGGCCAGCCCGCCGGTGATGCCGCCGGCCATGTAACCGAGGATTCCAGCGGGAATGGTCAGAGCGAGTGTGATCCTGCCGTGGGTGCGTCCACTTGCCATGTCGGTGTATAGAATCCCAATACGGTGCTGCAAGCTTACGGTACGTATGTTCTAAAGATTATAACACGGTTTGTGGCGTTGGGTTGCAGAGCTGCCGTGCGAGCTTAGGCTCCCTCGTACCGCTCGCGGAGCTGCTCCAGCCGGGCGGACGTGTCACGCCAGGAGATACGGCTCAGCCCCAGCTTCTGGCGGAGCTTCTCCTCATCCATGCCGGCCAGGTAATCCTGGTAGGCACACGTCCAGCGCAGCGTCTCGAAGGAGAGCTTGCCCTGCGGCACGCCGGCCTGGTTGGCAACGTCGCGCAGCACATATTCCAGGTTGCGGGCGGTGCAGTCGAAGATCGCGCCTTCCGGCTTGCGCTGGGCGAGGTACTCCTCCAGCGTCGTGAGCCAGGCCGGGTCGAGCGCGATCTTGCGCTCCTTGTAGCGCATCTTGGGGTTTTTGTAGCGCACCCACAGGATCGGCTCGGCGGGGTTCGTGCGGACGATATCCTCAGGCGTGAGGGCCATCGTCTCGCCCTTCTTGATGCCCGTCTGCAGCAGCAGCGTCACCAGCAGGTGCGGGCGCGCGTCGGGCTTCTCGGGGTTGTGCCGGTGCGCCCCGGTGACGGCGAGCACGCGGGCCAGCTCGTCGCTGAGCAGGACCTCCGGCAGCGGGCTGCTCACCGATTTCTGGATCACCCCGGCGGATGGGTCACGCGGGAGGACTTCCTGCGCGTGCAGATAGCCGAAGAAATGCTTGAGCGTGGTGACACGCCGGGCGTACGTCTTGGGGCTGCACGGCCTGTCGCGCTCGGTGAGCATCCAGTGCAGGAACTTGTTGAGCGTCTGCGTCGAAAAGTCGCCGACGGCTCGATCATAGCCCGCCCAACCGCCCAGCAGGTTGAGATCGCTGCGGAAAGCCTTGATCGTGTGCGGCGACGATCCGTTCAGCCGGAGATGCTCGTAATACTGCTCCAGGGCGGCTTCCAGCGGCGTGCCGGCGGTGAGCACCGGCTCATCGGCGCCGTCGGGCGCCGGCAGTTCGTCGCCCCCGAACATCGATAGCTGCTCAAAGTCGCTCATCGGAGTACCCTTCACTCAGTTGTCCGTACTGGTCACCGGCGCGGGTGTATTCAGCCAGAACACCTCGTCGAACAGGTGGCCGATCTCTTCGCGGTTCGGCACCAGCACCATCGCGCCCTCCGGCGTGACGTAGCTCATCGAGTAGTCCGTGTCGATCACCCCGGTGCGAATATTCTCGCGCGAGACGTCCTGCGCAAGCTGCGCCAGCCCGACCATCATGTCGAGCGTCATGTTAGTCTGGATGCTGTAGCTCAGCGTCGAGTACAGCGCCGGGGCACGCTGGATCAGGCGGGGCAGCATGTTCAGGCTGAACACCCGCTCCCGGATGGCCATCAGCACATCCTGCTGGCGCCGCGCCCGGTAGAAGTCGTTGTCGGTGTGGCGGGTCCGGGAGTACTTGAGCGCCGTCTCGCCATCCATGTGGTGCATCCCCGCCTCGATGTAGAACGGGTCGTAGCCGTAGTCCATATCGGGGTAGCTGTCGTCGTAGATGGTGTAGGGCACATAGATGTCGATGCCGCCGATCTCGTCGATCAGCCGGGTGAAGGCGTCAAACTCGACGAGCACGTAGTAGTTCACCCGCACGCCGAAGTTGTACTCGACGGTCTGCATCGCCAGGTCCCCCCCGCCGAACACGTAGGCCGTGTTAATGCGGTTGAGCCCGTAGCCGGGGATGTCCACGTACAGGTCACGCGGGATGGACAGCACGCTGGCAACCTTCATCTCGGGGTCGATCATCATCAGCATGATGCTGTCCGTGCGCGGACGTGTGAAGCCGCGCTGGTCGGGGCGCGTGTCCGCGCCGAGCAGCAGCACGGTGATGCGCTCGCTGCCCAGCGCGCCGGTCCCTACGCCGACGTCGAAGGTGGGCGCCTGGAACTCGGGGTTGGGCGTAGCATCCGGGGTGGCGGTCGGCAGGGTGTTGTCCGCTGCGAACGGATTGAGCGAGTCGCTGACGATGAGCGCCCGGAGAATCACGCCGAGCACCAGGCTGATCGCGATGGTGCCGAAGAACAACCCCGCCACGCTGAGCGCGCGGCCCGTCGGCCCGAGGTCGGGAATGGGGAGCCGGTCGAAAAACCGGTTCACCGCGCCTGCTATACCCCGCTGTCGCTTGCGCACGTGCGGCTTACGCCTGCCGTGCTCTGGCCCCGAAAACTGGTACATATCCCAACTCATTTACCTAGTCATACCTGACGCACACCTCGCTCATTGTACCCCCGCGCCTCGCTTTGTTACAATCTGCTACACGAAAGGCACAGTACCATAGTGGTACGCCCGCCGACGCCAAAGAGTTCCAGTTCGCCCACTTTGCCGTGACATTTGGAGGACTCACCCTGAACGCCGACACCCCGCCTTCTGAGATATACCCGCCCGCTACCTGGCGCGTGATACTCCATCCCGCGCTTGACGGCGCGAGCAATATGGCCATCGACGAGGCACTCGCAGAGGCCGTGCGCGATGGGCTCGCGCCGCCCACGCTGCGCTTCTACGACTGGGACCCGGCGACGCTCTCGCTGGGCTACGCGCAGCCCGCCGCCGACGTGGACACGGATCGGCTCGAGGCGCACGGCTGGACCCTGGTACGCCGTCTCACTGGGGGCCGCGCGATTCTGCATGTGGACGAGCTCACTTACTCCGTCACAGTGCCCGCCGCCGACCCGCGCGTGGCAGGCGGCGTCGTGGAGAGCTACCGGCGGCTCAGCCGGGGGCTGATGGCCGGGCTGGCGCGGCTCGGGGCGGCGGTGGAGTCCTCGCCGGCTGATGGCAGCGCACACGGTTTCAAGGGGCCGGTGTGCTTCGAGGTTCCGTCGGACTACGAGATCACCGTAGGTGGGAAGAAGCTGATCGGCAGCGCCCAGACGCGGCGCGGCGGCGGCGAGGTGGTGCTGCAGCACGGCGCGCTGCCGCTGCACGGCGACGTGGCCCGCATCTGTGAGGCGCTCGCCTTTCCCGACGACGCCGCACGCGCGGAGGCGCAGCGGCGGGTCCGCGAGCGGGCTGCCACGCTGGAAGAAGCACTCGGGCGGGTGGTGAGCTTCGCGGAGGCGGCGCAGGCCATGACAGACGGCTTTGCGGAGGCGCTCAACGTGACGCTCGTGCCCGGCGAGCTCAGTGCGGCGGAGCAGGCCCGCGCCGACGCGCTGCGCGAGGAGAAGTACGCGGCGGAAGCCTGGACGGGGAAGCTGTAGAGGGCAAAATAAACAGGGGCAAACCAAGCAACATCAACACTGGCGCGCCACGCCACAGTCAGCGTCCCACCCCCTTTGGCCCTTTGGGCCATTTCCCCCTCAAGGGGGCAATGGGGCCATTCGCCGGGCTACCTTCATGCTCACGACCAACCCACTCGCCCCCTCTCAGGGGGAGATGGCGACGCGAAGCGTCGGCAGAGGGGGTGGCAAGCTGGCCATCAGGCCAACTTTAGTGACGCCTATGAGATGACCTGCTCGGCGAGATCTCCCCTACCCCTCAGCCGTTGGCTCGGGGGGCGGCTGCGTGGCCTCCTGCAGCACGCCGGCGGTCTGCACGACGAGGTACTCGCGCACCGCCCAGCCGGAGCGGTTCACGTCAGCCGGGTCGCTGATGTACCACCAGTCGTAGCCGTCCGCCTCGCGCGGGCCCGACTCCACGACGAACTCGTCGCCGTCGTTAGCCACGAAGAACAGCGTGAAGTCCACGCCGGGCCCCTGGCGCACGGCGAGGCCCGCGCCCTCGGTGCCGTCGACGCGCACCTGGCTGCCGATGCCGATAGTGGCGGCGGCTTCTTCTTCGGTTGGGGCTTCGGTGGGTGCCACAGCCTCGTCAGTTAGCACTGGCTCGGCGGTCGGCCCGATCACCGCGACCCCACCCGGCGTCTCCCCCGGTGCGCCGAGTGTCGGCGTGGCGGTGATCATCACGAAGATGGGCGTGGGTGAGGGCTGGAATCCGGTTGCATCGGCGGTGCCGCGGTTCGCCAGCACGACGTACCACATGCCGCAGGTGATGGCAGCTACGGCAAGGATCACGATCACGAAGATCCACCAGGGCACGGTAAGCGGCCCGGAACGATCCGGGGGCGGCTCCTGCTGGGCGCGGCGCCTGCCCCGGCGGCGAGGCGGCTCGGGCTGCTCAGGCGGGTGCTGTGCGGGGGGACGACGCGCCCCCGGGGCACGGTCGCCAGCCGGGCGCGATCTGCGCGGCTGCCGGGGATCAGGAGGCGGGTTGTCGGGCCGGTGTGGAGGTGGTTGTCTGTCGCTCATGGCATCCGTTAGCTGCACGCGCTGGCGCACACGACCAGCAGCGTGAAGTCGTCAAAGGCGTCCTGATGGGCGCGATGCTTCTGGACGACATTATATATCATGCGGGCCAGACGGTCCGCATCCTGGTCCTGCAGGGTCTGTATCAGCCGGGCCAGTGTGTCACGCCCAAAGGGCTTGTTCTCGGGGTTGCGCATGTCGCAGACGCCATCGCTGTAGAGCACCAGCCGGTCGCCCGGCTCCAGCACGACTTCCTGCTCCTCGAACACTGGCTCGCGGTCGGGCCACAGGCCGAGGAAGCGCCCGCGCCCGCCGAGGAAGCGAACCGATCCGTCACAGCGAGCGCAGATCGGCTCCTCGTGCCCGGCGCGGACGTAGCGGAACACGCCCGTCTGGGTGTCGAGCACACCGTAGATCGCCGTCACAAACATGTCATACGCCGAGGACTCCACCAGCCCCCGGTGAACGGCCTGCATGACTTCGGCGGGTTCGTGGTGGTAGCGCGCCTCGGTCAGAAAGAGCGTGCGGGCAACAGCCATGAAGAGCGCGGCATGCGCCCCCTTGTCGGATACGTCGGCCAGCAGGATGGCGACGTGCCGGTCGTCTATCCGGCGCACGTCGTAGAAATCGCCACCGACCTCGCGGGCGGGCTCGAACAGTGCGGCGAACTCGAAGCCTTCGACGGTGGGCAGCGCGGCGGGCAGCAGGCTGCGCTGCGCTTTTGCGGCCACCTGGAGCTGTGCCTCCAGCGCCGCGTGCGCGATGGTTTCCTTCTGGGCAGCTTCGAGCGCCGCGTAGGCGGCGGCCAGCTCCTGGTAGCGCTTCTCCAGGTCTTCGATGGCGCGGCGGTCCGTCTCGCGGATGATACCGATCAGGGTGTGCAGGATGCTGCGGGCCAGCGAGGGGCTGGAGCGGAAGATGCGCTCGAAGTGCTCTTTGCTGATCTCCAGGACGGTGGTATCGGCCAGCGTGGTGATCGTCGCCGTGCGAGGCACGTCGGTGATTACGGCCATCTCGCCGAAGTACTGGCCTGGCCCCAGGAAGCCCAGCACGAAATCCTCGTCCGTGCCGTCGATGCGGCGGGTGATGGCCACCCGCCCGCGTGTGATCAGGCAGAAGGTATCAGAAGGTTCGCCTTCTCTTACCAGGACGGTGTTTGCGCGGTAATCCCGCTTAACAGCCACCTTGCGCAGCATCAGCAGCGCCTGCGCGTCGAGGCCCTGGAAGGCTTTTTTGAAGATGGCTGTGTGGCCGGTGCCTTCCATTACGATACGCGTTCTTTAACCCATTCCAATACGTCCGAAAGCGGCCAGGCATTCACGACGTCCGCCGCCGTGACCCAGCCCCGGCGGGCCATCGCCACGCCGTACTGCATGTTGCCGAACTCCGCCGGGCGGTGCGCGTCCGTGCTGATGGTGAGGCGAATGCCCATCTCCTTGGCCCGGCGCGCGTGCACGTCGTCGAGGTCCAGCCGGTAGGGGCTGGCGTTGATCTCCAGCGCGATCCCGTGCTCGGCTGCGGCCTCGAAGATCGCATCCATGTCGAGGTCGGCGGGCTCGCGGCTGCCGAGCAGCCGCCCGCGCGGGTGCCCGATGATGTCCACGTGCGGGTTGCGGATGGCGTTCAGCAGGCGCGCGGTGATCTGCTCGCGCGGCTGGCGCAGGCTGGTGTGCAGCGACGCCACGACGAGGTCGAACTGGGCCAGCGTCTCGTCGTCGTAGTCCAGCGTGCCGTCCGCCTTGATCTCCAGCTCGACGCCGTGCAGCACCCTGAACGCGCCGCCGAACGTCGCATTGGCCGCGTCGATCTCGGCTCGCTGCCGGCTGACGTCGTCCGGGGCCATGCCCTGCACTACGCCCAGCCCGTGGCTGTGGTCGGTAATGAGCAGGTACTCGTAGCCGAGCACCTGCGCGGCCTGGGCCATCTCCAGCACCGTCTTCTTGCCGTCGCTCCAGGTCGTGTGCGACTGCAGATCGCCTTTAATATCCGCCAGCTCGATCAGGTCGGGCAGCTCGCCGCGCTGCGCCGCCTCGATCTCGCCGCGGTTCTCGCGCAGCTCTGGCGGTATCCAGGGCAGCCCCAGCTTCGCGTAGACCTCTTCTTCTGTCGCACACAGGACCTCGTCGCCACCGTCCAGCGGGGTGAAGCTGTGCTCGTTCAGGGAGTAGCCCTGCTTGAGCGCGATCTCACGCAGGTGGACGTTGTGCTCCTTGCTGCCCGTAAAGTAGGCCAGCAGCGTGCCGTACCGCTCCGGCGGCAGCACGCGCAGGTCAACCTGCTGCCCGGAGAAGAGCTCGACGGAGGTCTTCGTCGGGCCGGTGCCGAGCACCCGCGCCACGGCGGGCAGGCTGGCGAAGGTCTGCATGATGGGCTCGGGCGTATCGCTGGCGATGAGCAGGTCGATGTCGCCGATAGTCGGGGTCAGGCGGCGCAGGGAACCGGCAATCGCGCCGCGCTGCGCGCCCTCGATCTCCAGCAGCCGCGCCAGCAGGTCGTTCGCAACGGGCAGCGCCTCCCCGAGCAGCATGCGGTCGCTGCGGCTGGCAAGAGAGGCGATCCCCTCCAGGATGCTCTGCTCCATGCGCGGGCCAACCCCCGCCAGCGTCTGCAGCTTGCCCGTCTCGGCGGCAGCCTGCAGTTCCTCCACGGTGCTGATGCCGAGCTCCTTGTAGAACAGAAACGCCCGCTTGGGGCCAAGCCCGGGCACGGACAGCATCCCCACCAGCCCGACGGGGATCTCCGCCTTCAGCCGGTTGTAGAACTCAAGCTGGCCCGTGGTCAGCAGTTCGTCGATCTTCTCGGCGAGCGTCGCGCCGATGTATGGCAGGTCGGTGAGGGTGCCCTCCTGGTGGACGGCGTTGAGGTCTCGCGGGAGGCTGGCAATCGTCTCGGCGGCGCGCCGGTAGGCCAGCACGCGATGGACGTTCTCGCCCTTGAGCTCGAGCATGTCGGCGACCGTCGAGAAGATTTCAGCGGCTTCGCGGTTTGAGATCTTGGCCATGTGCTTACCTTGCTCCCGAACGCGCCGAGTATACCAACCCTTCCAGCCGCTTGACAATGAATCCAGCCGCGAGTAGATTTGGTGCGACATGTACCAGCCACCCGACCCCGGTTCGTATAATGTGCTCGTCTGGGAGATCGTGCGCCAGATCCCCGAGGGCCGCGTCAGCACGTACGGGCAGATCGCGTCGATGATCCCGCCACCCGAGGGCGTCGACCCCGAGCAGTACGACCGGCTCGGCGCGCGCTGGGTCGGCAATGCCATGCGGCAGACGCCCGCCGGGAGCGGTGTGCCCTGGCACCGCGTCATCAACAGCCAGGGCAGGATCAGCCTTCCCAGGGGCAGCGCCTCCGCCGACGAGCAGCGCGGTCGTCTGGAGATGGAAGGCGTGGACTTTGACGATACCGGGCGTGTGGACTTCCGCCTCGCCGGCTGGGATGGCCCTCCCGCCGGGTGGCTGCGCGCCCGCGGCCTGCTGCCACCGCGCCCGCTGCCGGGCAGGGCAGCAGACTCCGACACCCAACTGAGCCTCCTCTAAACCGGACTATCACACACCATGCGAACGCTCTACGAGTACGCGGGCAATCTGCACATGCACACCACCTACTCGGACGGTGCAGGCACGCACGCCGAGATCGCCCGGGCTGCTGTCCGCGCCGGGCTGGACTTCGTCGTCGTGACGGACCACAACGTGTGGGTTGATGGATTAGAGGGCTACTACGGCGACGCGCCGGGTCAGCGGGTGCTGCTACTCGTCGGGGAGGAGGTCCACGACGTGCGCCGCCAGCCGCAGGCCAACCACCTGCTCGCTTATGGCGCGGAGCGCGAGCTTGCGACCTACGCGCCTGATCCGCAGGCGCTCATCGACGAGATCAACGCCAGCGAGGGGCTGTCTTTCCTCGCCCACCCCGTCGAGCGAGCCGCGCCGCTGTTCGACGAACCCGCCCTGCCGTGGGTGGACTGGGAGATCGAGGGCTACACCGGCCTCGAGCTGTGGAACTACATGAGCGAGTTCAAGAGCTACGCCGTGAGCCGCGCGGCGGCGGCCCGCGCCGCGCTCACCCCCGACCGGTACATCAGCGGGCCGTTCCCCGAGACCCTCGCCCTGTGGGACCGCCTGCTGCGCGAGGGCCGGCGTGTCAAAGTGATCGGCGGGGCCGACGCCCACGCCACCCCCTACTCGATGGGGCCGATCACGCGGGAGATCTTCCCGTACGAGTACCTCTTCCGCTGTGTGAACACACATATCCTCTCGACGCGCAAGTTCACCGGCGACTACGAGCACGACAAACCGCTCGTGATGCAGGCGCTGCGCGATGGCCGGTGCTTTGTCGGCTACGACCTGCCACATCCCACGACGGGCTTTCGCTTCACTGCCCAGGGCCACAACTTCGACACCGTCATGGGCGGCTGGATTCGTCTGGGCCACGGCGTCACGCTGCAGGCTGTCTCGCCAATCGTCGCGGATATGCGGCTGTTCAAAGACGGCAAGATGGTGATGCAGGAAACCTCCAGCACGCACCGCACCTACATCGCCAGCGAGCCCGGCGCATACCGCGTCGAGGTCCACATCGAGTACAAGGGCAAGCTGCGCGGCTGGATCTACAGCAACCCGATCTTCATCGTGCCGTAAAGCTGATCCACAGATTGCACAGATGGACACAGATTAAAAAGAATCATCCACGGATGTTTCTTTGAGTTTTCTTTGTGTCATTCGCATAATTAGTGGATCATCTTGTTTTTGTCCGTGAAATCTGTGTCATCTGCGGACTCTCACCACCTGCTATCCCCCCGCCCCGCGCATTGTCCCCGTACCCGTTTGGAGCTATAATCACTCTGTTACCGAACCGTTGTTCTAGTGGCAGGCAGGGGATGAATCACTTCAAACTTGTCGCAGACTATGCACCCACCGGCGACCAGCCCGAAGCGATCCGGGGCCTGGTCGATGGGCTAAGCCAGGGCCACCAACACCAGACGCTGCTGGGCGCGACCGGCACAGGCAAGACGTTCGTCATCGCCAACATCGTCGAGCAGATCAACCGCCCGACGCTGGTCATCGCCCACAACAAGACGCTGGCAGCCCAGCTTTACAGCGAGTTCAAGTCGTTCTTCCCGCACAACGCCGTCGAGTACTTCGTCTCGTACTACGACTACTATCAGCCCGAGGCCTACGTGCCCCGGCACGACTTGTACATCGAGAAGGAAGCGACGATCAACGAGGAGATCGACCGGCTGCGGCTGGCAGCGACGACTGCCGTGCTCAGCCGCCACGATGTGCTGGTCGTCGCCTCGGTGTCCTGCATCTACGGTATCGGCGATCCCAACACCTGGGGTCGCTCGAAGCTGTACGTGCGCCGCGGCGAAGTGACCCGGCGCAACAACATCCTGCGCCAGCTCGCCAACATCCAGTACACGCGCAACGACTTCGAGCTGGGGCGCGGCACGTTCCGCGTGCGCGGCGACACGATGGAGATCATGCCCGGCTACAGCAGCGAGGTCTACCGCCTCTCGCTGTGGGGGGACGAAGTCGAGCGCATCACGGCGGTCGATCCGATGACCGGCGAGGTGCTCGACGATCTGGACGAGCTTGTCATCTACCCCGCGAAGCAGTTCATTGCCGAGGATGAGCGGCTGGGCGACGCCATCGAGGGCATCGAGCGCGAGCTGGAACTGCGCCTCCAGTACCTGCGCGACCGCGAGATGCTGCTCGAAGCCCAGCGGCTGGAACAGCGCACACGCTACGATCTGGAGATGCTGCGCGAGGTCGGGTACTGTGCCGGCATCGAGAACTACTCGCGCCATCTCGACGGGCGTGCGCCGGGCACGCCGCCCTGGACGC
>CAZDLX010000020.1:0-30965 GCA_964506005.1 uncultured Anaerolineae bacterium
GCCTCAGAGCAGTATCCCTATTTTGCGGACGGGAGTATACTTCCCCTGGCCACTTGTTCCCCCAGTAGTCCCCGGCCCTGACAGCAGGGCCACACACCACTCTTTTACAGGAGGTCCCTCATGAAAACGTACAACATTGCGGTCATCCCTGGCGACGGCATCGGTGGTGAAGTCATCGACGCGGGGCTGCACGTGCTGCGTGCAGCCGCCGAGGTCTACGGCTTCGAGGTCAGCACCGAACACCTGCCCTGGGGCTGCACCTACTATCTTGAGCATGGCGAGATGATGCCCGCCGGCGGGATCGACACGCTCGCCGGGGCCGATGCCATCTACCTCGGCGCGGTCGGCTGGCCCACCGTGCCCGATCACGTCTCGCTGTGGGAGCTGCTGCTGCCCATCCGCCAGACGTTCGCGCAGTACGCCAACGTGCGCCCGGTCCGGCTGCTGCCGGGCCTCGAAGGCCGCATCAAGGGCAAGGGCCCCGAGCACATCAACTTCGTGTGCGTGCGTGAGAACAGCGAAGGCGAGTACTCCGGGGTCGGCGGGCGGGTGCACCGCAGCTTCCCACAGGAGCTTGCCATCCAGACAGACGTTTTCACCCGCGCCGGGGTCGAGCGCGTGATGCGCTTCTCGTTCGAGCTGGCCCGCACGCGCCGTGACAAGGTGACGAGCGCCACGAAGTCCAATGCGGGGCGCTATGCCTTCGTATTCTGGGACGAGATCCACGCGGAGGTCGCGCAGGACTACCCCGACGTCGAAACCGAGAAGTGGCACATTGACGCGCTGGCCGCGCGCTTCGTCACCCACCCCGAGACGCTCGACGTGGTCGTGGCCTCCAACCTGTTCGGCGACATTCTCACCGACCTCGGCGGCGCGATCCAGGGCTCGCTGGGCAACGCCGCCAGTGCAAACCTCTCGCCGGAGCATGTCGGCCCGTCGATGTTCGAGCCGGTGCACGGCTCCGCGCCCGACATCCAGGGGCAGGGTATCGCCAACCCCATCGGCTCGATCTGGGCCGGCTCGATGATGCTCGACCACCTCGGCGAGACGGAAGCCGCCCGGGCGGTGATGGGCGGCATCGAGACGCTGACGGCGCGCGGCGAGACACTCACGCGCGACCTCGGCGGGCAGGCAAGCACGATGGATGTGGCCAACGCCATCGCGCGGACGGTGCGCGAGGTTGAGGTGGGCGCGTAGGGCTCGGTTCTGTTTTAAAGGATCGGTGCCCTGTCTCTGAACCCCCTCCTGCCTCGCAGCGACCTCCGGTCGCCGCTCGGCTCTTCCTCCCCCTCGCAAGGGGGAGGTGGCGGGTTCGCGAAGCGAACACCGGCGGAGGAGGTTTGGACGAAGGTGGATGCTTTCTGGAGCGCCCCGGCGTAGGGCTAGCGCCCGGCAGGCGACAAGCAGCATTTGACCGGCACGCCGAAAATAGTGCTACAATCAGACTGAAGAACGTGGGCCGGCGAGGAACTCGCCGGCTCTCTGGTACGCCGAGTAGGAGAGACTGATGATGGAAGCGAGCCTGCGGCTAAACCGCAACTGGCAGCGCGCGCTGGTCGCTATCGCGGTGGTAACCGTGCTGGCAGTGATGCTGGCTGTTCCGCCCGTGCGTGCTGCTGCCCGCGATCTGCTGGGCATCTTCCGCATGGAGCGGCTCGTCGTGCTGCCCGTGACGACCGGGCAGATCCAGAACCTGGAGAATGTCGAGCGCCAGCTGGGGTACGAGTTCTTCCCCGGCTCTTTCGAGACGCTCGCCGAGCCGGGCGAGCCGCAGTACGTCGACTCGGCGGCTGCCGCGGCTGACGCAGCCGGCTATGCCGTACGCACCCCGGCGGCACTGCCGCCCGCCGACGAGGTCATCGTGCGCGGCGAAATGGCCATGCGCATCGTGCCCGACGTCGCGTTGATGCAGGAGATCTTCCGCGCCGCCAACCTCGATCCGGCGCTGGTGCCGGAGAGCATCGACGGGCAGCAGTTCGACCTCACCATGCATAGCTCCGTCGTGCAGCTCTGGAACGGCACGGACGAAGCCGTCATGTTCACGCAGATGCCCGGCCCTACCGCCGAGTTCCCCGACGCGGTGAACGAGGCTGAGCTGGCCAACGCGATGCTGCAGCTCCTCGGCTACGCGCCCGAGGAGGCCGCCGCGCTGAGCACGTCGATTGACTGGATGACGACGCTCGTGCTGCCGCTGCCCGTCGACGAAGTCGACTACCAAGATGTGACGGTCGGCGGCGAGCAGGGAGTCCTGCTGACGGGTAGATCGCCTTCTTCTGACTCTGAGATGCCCTACGGGGCGGTCGTATGGCAGCAGGACGGCATCGTCTACGTCGTCGCAGGCCAGCCGGACAGTGCTCGCCTGCTGGAAATCGCCAACTCCTTGCAGTAGCAGGCTCCGAGTATCCGGAGGAATGAGTCCACAGATTTCACAGATTGACACAGATGGTAAGTCGTTTTTCATCTGTGATGTCTGTGTCATCTGTGGACTCGAAATCTTGCTTAGACTTGCCTCTCTTCAGCCCTTTGTCACAGGCGGGTTGCTCGCGCAACTCGCCCGTTTTACGTCTGACCGGGAGGGCCCGCGTTGAGCACCTCACCGGCTGTGCCGGCTATCGAAACGACTGAACTGCGCAAAGTGTACGAGCCCGGCAAGGTCGCCGTGGCGGGGCTGACGCTGCGCGTCGAGCGCGGGCAGATCTTCGGCTTTCTGGGGCCGAACGGCGCGGGCAAGACGACCTCCGTCAAGATGATGCTCGGGCTCGTCAAACCGACCAGCGGCTCGGGGCGGCTGCTGGGCCGCCCGCTCGACGACCCGGAGGCGCGGCGCCGGGTCGGCTTCCTGCCCGAGCACTTCGCCTTTCATGACTGGATGCGGGCCGACGAGTTCATGCACGTGCACGGGGAGCTGCAGGGCATGAGCCGCACCGAGCGCGAGGCGCGCATCCCGGCGCTGCTGGAGCGCGTCCGGCTGGGCGGCGCGGCGCGCCAGCGGCTGCGCACCTTCTCGAAGGGCATGCTGCAGCGCATCGGGCTGGCGATGGCCCTGCTCCACGAGCCAGAGCTCGTCTTCCTCGATGAGCCGACCTCCGGCCTGGACCCGTTTGGCCGCTTGCTGGTGCGGGACATCATCGGCGAGCTGCGCGACAGAGGCACGACGGTCTTCCTGAACTCCCACCTGCTCAGCGAGGTGGAGGTCACCTGCGACCGCGTGGCTTTCATCCGGCAGGGGGTGGTCGTCAAAACGGGCTCGCTCGACGAACTGGCTGCGGGCCGGCGGAAGGTCCGCCTGCGCGTCGAGCAGGTCACGCCGGCGCTCGTCGCGGGCCTCGCGCAGTGGGGCAGCGATGTACGGGCCAACGGCGACCAGGAAGTGACGCTCTCCGTCGAGAACGACGAGGCCCTGCCCGACATCGCGGCGTGGCTGGCTGCCCAGGGCGTGCGGCTCTACGCGCTGGTGCCGCAGCCGCCCTCGCTGGAGACGCTGTTCGTCGACATTATGGGTGGCGACGGCGGCACGGAGGGCGACCTGCTATGAGCGAGTACGCCCGGCACATCTGGCTGTTTGCCCGGCTGACGCTGCGCGAGGCGTGGCGCCGCCGCCTGCTGTGGATTGCCGTGGGGCTGAGCCTGGCCTTCCTCGCACTCTATGCGGTGGGGTTCTGGGCCGCCCACCGCGACGCGATGCGCGAGTTCGGCGACCCGGGCAACCTCTTCGCGCAGACCTTCGTCAGCACCTTCACGATGATCGGTCTGTACGCCGTGAACTTCCTGATCGTGATGACGACCGTGCTGACCGCCGTCGGCTCGCTCTCGCAGGAGATCTCCAGCAACACCATCCATACTCTCGCCGCGAAGCCCGTCCGGCGCTGGGAGATCTTTGTCGGCAAGTGGCTTGGCCACGCGCTGATGCTGGCGGGCTATACCGGCGTGCTGTTCGGGGGCGTCCTGCTGAGCGTGTTCGCCGTCACGGGGTACTACCTGCCGCCGTCTCCCTGGCAGGGCCTCGCGCTGATGCTGCTCGAAGGGCTGGTGATTCTCAGCGTGACGCTGTTCGGCAGCAGCCGGCTGAGCACCCTCGCGAACGGCGTCGTGGTGTTCATGCTGTACGGGCTGTCGTTCGTCGGGGCGTGGACGGAGCAGCTCGGGGCGCTGTTTGACAGCCCGACGGCTGTGGACCTCGGCATTCTGTCCAGCCTGATCCTGCCCGGCGAGGCGCTGTGGCGGCGGGCGGCCTACCTGATGCAGACCTCGCTCGCCCGCAACTTCGGCGGGTCGCCGTTCGGAGCCGTCAGCGTGCCGAGTGGGTGGTTCGTGCTGTACGCGGTGTTGTACATGCTGGCGATGGTGGCGCTGGGCATCCGCGCGTTCGCCCGGCGCGACCTGTAACCGGCTGCAAGCAAAAGAGGCCCCCGCGGGAGCCTCAATGCTGCTCTAAGCTCGCTTCACAGAGCCGGCGCATGCCGCCCTGCGATTCGATGGCTACTCCTCGGCAGCCGCCTCATCCTCGTCGACGCCCTCTTTGAGGCCCGCCTTGAAGCCGCCGACTGCCTGGCCCAGTTCCCGCCCGATCTTCGAGACCCGGCCAACGCCGAACAGCAGCATCACGATACCGAAGATGATGAGGAGTTCCATGGGACCGAGTGACTTGAACATGTTGATCTCCTCGGCGCGGTGGTGCCGCGCGCTTACGTCCTAATCTGCCGCTATTGTACCGCGCCTCCTGCCGATTTGATAGAGCCTGAAGCCGACATGTGACGTTCATCACGTGGATTGAGTGCTATCACCACCCCCGGACCTGGCCACCCGGCCCCTGCGACACACTTGCGACACGTCCGCTACCCGGCTGCGACGGCCTTGCGGTAAAGTAGGGTGGACAATGGGTGAGAGGGTCTTGAGCACGGTATCGCCGGAAGGACTGGCAGGATGGCACGTATTCTCTTCGTCGAAGATGCGCTGGACCTGGCGCGGGTGGTTGCCCGGGAGCTGGAGGCTGCCGGGTACGAGGTGCACCACGCCGCCGACGGCGAGACGGCGCTCCGGCTGCACGGCGAGATCGCGCCCGCACTCGTCATCCTCGACTGGATGCTGCCCGGCGTGGATGGCCTCGAAGTGCTGCGGCGGCTGCGCCAGTCGTCGCGCACGCCGGTGCTGATGCTCACCGCGCGCAGCGAGGAGGTTGACCGCGTGCTCGGGCTGGAGATTGGTGCGGACGACTACCTCACCAAACCGTTCAGCACGCGGGAGCTGCTCGCCCGCGTGCGGGCCATCCTGCGGCGCGTCGAGATGATCGAGCAGCAGGTCGCCGACGACCGCGCACCCGCCGGGGCTGCGCTCCGCCGGGGCGAGCTCACGCTGGACCCCGGCGCGCACCTCGCTGCGCTGGCAGGCGAGCCCCTCGACCTGAGCCCTACGGAGTTCGCCCTGCTTCACCTGCTGCTGCGCAACCCGGGCCGCGCCTTCAGCCGTTCGTACCTGCTCGACGTGGTGTGGGGTGAGGATTACGTCGAGGGCGACCGCTCCGTCGACAACGCCGTGCTCCGCCTGCGCCGCAAGCTGGGCCCGCTCGGCGAGCTGATCGAGACGGTGTGGGGCGTCGGCTACCGGCTGAGGGCTGAGCGATGATCCGCCGCTGGATGACGGCTTCCCTGGAACGCGCGCTCGCCGATGCCCTGCTGCTCACCGGCGCGCTGATGCTGTTCATCGCCGGGACGGTCGTGCTCAACGGCCTGGACGCGCGCATGATCCCGAACAGCCTGCTGCTCATCGTCGTCGTGACGGCGCTCGTCGCTGCGCTGCGGATGCGGCCCCGAGATGGGGCCTGGTGGAGGCAGGCGCTCGACGAGCTGGGCTACGGCGCGCTGCTCACGGTGGGGTTTGCGCTGCTGACGGTCGCGCTGCTGGGCCTGATGAATCTCACCCCGCCCATTTCGAACGGACTCCTCGTCAGCGTGCTGTGTTGGCCGCTGTACCTGGGTTTTCGGGCAGCTACCCGCCTGCTGCTGTGGTGGGATATGCTGCGCCGCCGCTACCTGATCTGGTCGCTGACACACGCGCACCTCGTCGTCGTAGGCTCCGTTGCGCTGGTAATGACCGTCATTATCCTGACCTTCTCCTACGCGTCGAACCCGGCTACCTTCACCCCGCCGGAGGGAGCCGGGCTGCTCGGCAGGCTGCTCGACCTGGTGATCTTCAGCCTGTTCCCTGCCCTCAGCGTCTTCGTCGTGTTGATCGTCGCAGCCCTGTTAGTCATCCTGCCGCCATCCGGCCTGTTCTCCTACTTTGTGGCACGGCGCATGACGGTGCGCCTGAAGTCGCTGGCGGACGCCGCCGCCCGCTTCCGCGCCGGGGATTACACGGCCCGCAGCCCCGTGCTGGGCGAGGACGAGGTCGCGCAGCTCCAGGCGGACTTCAACGCGATGGCCGACGCGCTCGACCGGGCGATCGCCGAGCTCAGGACCGAGCGCGACACCGTCGCGGGGCTGCTCGACGCGCGGCGCGAGCTTGTCGCCAACGTCTCGCACGACCTGCGCACGCCCGCCGCGACGATCCGCAGCACGCTGGAGTCATCGCTGGCGCGCTGGGACGGCGGCCCGCCGCCGGAGCTCAGGCAGGATATGGGCGTCATGCTGTCCGAGATCGAGCGGCTTCAGAAGCTCATCGACGACCTGTTCCTGCTCTCACGGGCCGAGGTCGGGCAGCTCACGCTGCGCCTGGAGCCGGTTGACGCGGCGGCGATCATCCGGCAGGTGGTCGGCGCCGACGCGCGGCCCGCCTGGGATTCTGCCCGGGTCGAGGTCACCGCGGACCTGCCGCCGGGCCTGCCCCCGGTCCGCGCAGATGCCGACCGGCTGGCCCAGGCGCTGCACAACCTCGTTTACAACGCCGTGCGCCACACGCCACCGGGCGGCATCGTGGTCGTCGGGGCGGCGGCAGAGCCGGGCCATGTCACGCTCACCGTGCGGGACTCCGGTGAGGGCATCCCCGCCGAGAGCCTGCCGCACGTCTGGGAACGCTTCTACCAGGTCGAGCCGTCGGCGGGTGGCGCCGGGCTGGGGCTGTCCATCGTGCGGGAGCTCGCCGAGCTGATGGAGGGCACAGTCGCCGTGGAGAGCACGCCCGGCGAGGGGAGCTGCTTCGCCATCCGGCTGCCGAGGGCGTGAGGGAAGTACCGCTTCCCCTCATCCCGACCCGAGCTTCGCTCGGCTCACCCTTCTCCCACAAGGGGGAGAAGGGGTCAGTTGGGTTTAGAGCGACCGCTCTCCCCTCGCCCCAGGCAGCGCCCACATGGCGCTGCCGCGTGGGAGAGGGGTGGGCTTGAGGCGATGCAATCGCCTCAAGGTCGGGGTGAGGGGCCGCACGGCGGGCGCGTTATGCGCCCGCCTTTTTGATTCTGGATTCGCGACAGAACTGCGACAATCTCGCGGTCTGCCTGTGACACCTCTCCTCTACCATGATAGCTGTTCTGCTACGGTACTGAAGGAGTCATTCATGGAACGCTATGCCATCAATACGCGGGGCCTGACCCGGCACTTCGGCAGCATCAAGGCCGTTGACGGCGTTGACCTGCACGTGCCTGCAGGCGGTGTCTACGGCTTTCTCGGGCCGAACGGCGCGGGTAAGACGACGACGATCCGCATGCTGCTCGGCCTGATCCGGCCCAACGCCGGCGAGGTGTGGCTGCTCGGCGCACCGCTCGATACGCAGCGGCGCGCGCTGCTGCGCCACACCGGGGCGCTCGTCGAGACGCCCTCGCTCTACCCCAACCTGACGGGCCGCGAGAACCTGGAGGTCATCCGGCGGCTGAACGGCAGCACGAAGGAGCAGATCGACCGGGCGCTGGAGACGGTGCGCCTGCAGGACGCCGCGCACCGGCTGGTGAAGGGCTACTCGCTGGGCATGAAGCAGCGCCTCGGGCTTGCTGTCGCGCTGCTGCCTGACCCGGAGCTGCTCATCCTCGACGAGCCGACGAACGGCCTGGACCCCGCCGGGATCCACGAGATCCGCGATCTGATCCGGCGGCTGCCCGCCGAGCGCGGTATCACGGTGTTCCTCTCCAGCCACCTGCTGGGGGAGATCGAGCAGGTCGCCACGCACATCGGCATTATCAACGGCGGCAAGCTGGCCTACGAGGGCACGCTGGAGGCACTGCAGGCACAGCGCGGCGGGCAGGTCATCCTGCGTACCGACCAGCCGCAGGCGGCGCTCGACGTGCTGGCGCGCTCAGGCTGGCAGGCGTCGCCGCTCGCGCAGAACGGCGGGCTGCCCGGCGTGACCGTCGCCGCCGAGAACGGCGACGCGGCGCGCGTGAATGCCGCCCTCGTCGCGCAGGGAATCAACGTATTCGAGCTGAAGCCGGGCAGCTCGTCGCTGGAAGACATCTTCCTGAGCCTGACCGGGATGCCGGGCGTCGAAGAAACGCCCGCGCATTAAGAAGGAGTGAGGAAACACATGGTAGACGTACTGGTATACACGCTGGCGGTTGGAGTGGGTATCGGTTTGTTTGGCGCGATAAGCCTGGTAGGCCTGGCTTCTGATGGGGGCAATGTGCCGTACGAAACGGCAGCCGCGCCCTCGCCGCGCCGGGTGCTGGCACTCAACGCGCCCCGGCTGAACCGTAACACGGTTCCGGATGGAACCGATCTCTGGCAGGAGGATGAAGCCGCATGACGGCACTGGCAACTACTTTACGGGTCGAAACGCTCAAGGTCAAGCGCACGCTGGCCCTGTGGATGGTGTTCATCGCGCCGCTGATCGTCGTGGCGCTGCAGGTCGCGTTGATATTATCGCGGATAGAGTACTTCGTGGCTGACACTGCCGAGGCGGCCTGGCGGGGCTACTGCCTCAACATGATCACGCTGTGGTCGCTGCTGATGCTGCCGCTGTTCATCACGCTGGAGGCGGCGCTGCTGGCCCAGCTTGAGCACAGCGAGAAGCACTGGAAGCAGCTTTACGCGCAGCCTGTGCCCCGGTGGTCGCACTACGCTGCCAAGTTCGGGGTGCTGCTGCTGCTCACGGCGCTCAGCATGGTCGTGCTCGTGACGTTGATAGTGCTCAGCGGGCTGGCGCTGCATGTGCTTCAGCCGGATGTGCTCCCCTACACGTGGGATGGCCTCCCGCTGGCCTCGCTGCTGGTCCATATGGGGCGCACCTTTCTCGGCGCGCTGCTGATCATCGCGATCCACACGTGGGTGGCGAACCGCTGGTCGAGCTTCAACCTCGCCGTGGGGGTGGGCATCCTGGCGACGGTGCCCAACGTCATGGTGATAAACTCTGATAAGTGGGCGCCGCGCTACCCGTGGACCATGCCGTTCGTGGCGGGCAGCGGCTTTGTCCAGCTCGACGCGTACCCCGACTCTGCCATGCTGCTCGTGGCGGTGCTGGGCGGCGTGCTGCTGGCCGTGCTGACCGGCTGGGAGTTCTCGCGGCGGGACGTGCTGTAGGGGCCCTCGCCCTCATCCCCCGATATCCGCAGGGCACCGTGCCCCTTCTCCCCCCGGGAGAAGGGTGGGCCGAGCGAAGCTCGGGTCGGGATGAGGGAAGGCCGTTGAATCAAAACGCCTCGCCCCGGTCTCGAAGCAGAGATCGGGGCGAGGCGTTTAATTACCTTCTACGTCTGGCTACGCGCCGCAGCCGCTCCCGACCGGGCCGCGCTTCAGCTCAAGCTGGACTTTCGGCTCGTACTCCAGGTCGAACGCGCCGGGGTATGGCTTGGCGCCAGACCAGCGCGCGCCCATCGCCGCGTCGAACGTGTAGTGCAGGGTATCGTCCGAGCCGCCGGGCGTGTACGTGCCGTTCTGCTCCGTGTCGAACGTGGCGATCCACTCGTTGACGCCCCCGCCGAGGATGTAGACGTTCGGCACCCCGTTAGCCGAGAGGATTCTCCACGCCTCGGTCGCCGCGGCTTCGTCATTGCTGGCGACGACCGTCACGGTGTTGTCCGGCTTGGCGACGAGGTGCGGGATGAAGTCCTCGAGCGTGCCGGGTGGCACGTGATGCGCGTCGATGATGTGGAAGATGTTGTAGTCCGTCTCGCTGCGCACGTCGAGCAGCTCGACGTACAGCGCCGGGTCGTACATCAGGTCGAGCAGCTCGCCGGGGTGGATCTGCACCGCGCGCTCGGCGAGCTGGGTTTCCTTCTCGGGGGCCATCCGGGCCCAGCGGTCGGCTGCCGATGGCTGGCCGATGAGCGCCACCACGACCGCCAGCGCGACGAGCCCGCCCGCCGCGCCGTAGCGCCACTTCGGCATGGCTTTGGTGTCTTTGCCGCCGAAGATGCGCTCAAGCTGCTCGCCGCCCCAGAACATGAACAGCGCCATCAGCACCACGCCGACCACCACGATGCCGGTGTCCACGTTGAACAGCTCCGGCAGGGTGAAGCGGCCCATGTCCGACGAGTACCAGAAATCCTCGTACAGCCCGACGGTCTCGCCAAACAGGAACACGCCGAACAGCGCGCCGAGCACGAACATCACGCCATCCAGCTTGCCCGTCGCCGCCGAGACGAGCGACGTACCGGGGCAGAACCCGCCGATGATGAAGCCGACACCCATGATGACGCCGCCCACGATGCCGGGCCACAGGTAGGTCGGGTTGACCCACAGCAGGCTGTAGTCGAGCAGGCCCACCGCCGACGCGCCGAAGATCAGCACCATGGCGACGACGATCGCGGTGAACATCACCTTGAGCACCGTCAGGTCTTTGAAGTAGAACTGCGCCGCCAGCTTCTTCGAGTTGCCGAAGCCGGAAATCTCCAGCACGTAGCCGAAGCCGATGCCGAGCGCGAAGTACACCACGTACGCGCCCCAGTGGCCGAGGTAATTCGCGAGATTTAGTGGAAACGGAGCCACAGTAGTCTCCTTGGTGGCATATCGGATAGCTCGCTCGCTGCGCTCGCTCTATGGCGGATGGCTTATGGCTCGCGCCCTGCGGGCGCTCTATGGCGAGCAGCTTGCTGCCCAGCCATCCGCCATAAGCTATACGCTATATGCCATCCGCTATATGCCATCCGCTATCAGCTAATTCCAGGCTTTGCGCACGAAGTAGGCCAGCGCGTACGCGCCGCCGAACACCGCGAACATGAACGCCCAGCTCCCGACGGACAGCACCGCGCCGCCCGAGAGCGCCTGGCCGGACGTGCAGCCGCGGGCCAACCGCGCACCGTAGCCCATAATCGCCCCGCCGGTGAAAGCCAGCACCCAGCGAGTGCGGTTCGTGATGCGCGGGCCCTTGTTCGTCTCGACCTTCAGCCGCCCGTTCAGCCAGCCGCCGACGAGCCCGCCCACAAGCGTCCCAACCAGCATCCAGACTGTCCAGCTGTCGAGCGGGTTGCGGCTGCCCCCGGCGATGCCGAGCAGGTAGGCCGTCCGGTCCACGTGCTGGGGCGCGACGGCGTCCTCCAGCAGCACGACGAGGTTGTTCATGCCGCCGGACGCGCCCAGCCCGCCGCCCGTCAGGAAGAAGGTGGCGAACAGCACCACGCCGAGCAGAATGCCGCCCAGGTACGGGTTGATGTAGGGCCGCGCCTCGCCCCTTGCCAGCAGGCGGCCCAGAGGCCGCCGCCGGGCAGCGCGCGCCTCGCGCGGGATTGCAGCCATGGTTTCTCTCTCCTCCGCTACTTCGTCGTCGCCGTCTCGGGCGCGGTGTGATCCGGCCCGCCGGGGACTTCCACTTCATCCCAGCCCAGCATCATGGCCTTGATGCTCGCCAGCGGCTCGTGGCCGGTCGTCGTCAGGTAGACGTGCGCCACGACGAAGCTCGCCAGCAGCCAGGCCACCATCGAGTGGATGGGGGCGAGCACCGGCAGGCCGCCCAGCGCGTTCGCCACGGCGGGCCACGTCTGTGCGCCCCAGATCAGCGCGCCGGTGATGATCTGCGCGGGCAGCAGCACGTTGAGCAGCCCCAGGTAGGTGATCTGCTGCAGCGGGTTCATCTTGCGCTGCGGCGACTTCTCGAACGGGTGCGGCTCGCCGCTGAAGATGCCGCGCAGGTAGAACTTCGCCTGCACGATGGCGTCGTTGAAGAAGCCGCGCGGCTGCGGCAGGAACTGCCTGATCTCGCCGCTGGCGAGGTGGTAGAAGAGCGAGAAGGCCGCGTTCAGGGCCAGCAGCACCGCCAGTACGTTGTGCATCAGCACCACGCCGCGGAAGCTGAGGAATCCGAACAGCTCCGGCTTGTGGATGATCAGCCCGGTGAAGATCAACAGCAGAATCACGGCTGTTTGCAGCCAGTGCCAGAAGCGCTCGTAGACGGTGTACATGTACACCTCGCGCACTTCGGGGGCGCTGTGCCCGGCCTGCCGCCGCGCGGCCAGGAAGCGCAGGCCGCCGTGCGCCGTGACGGCCAGCAGCACGCCGACGAAGAGCAGCGCGCCCGCCAGATCGACGAGCCGCTCGCGGCTCAGGCCGAACACGTACGTACCCGAGCCGCGCTCGCCCGTCAGCGGGCGGAAGTACACCGTACCGTCGTCGCCCACAGCGATCTCGCCGGAGCCCGGCAGGTCGCCGGTGGGCAGCACGCCGCCCGGCGGGTTCGACGCCAGCGCGATGGGCGCGACCAGCCGCGAGTCGTCCGCGTGGCACTCCTCGCACTCGCGGATAGCCCAGTCGCCGTGCGTCACGCCGTGGTTGATGGCGTAGGCGTCGGCGCTGGCCTCGATACGCGGCGACTCCAGCCCGAGCGACTCCAGCCGCCCGGCGACCGCCGCTTCCTTCGCGCCGGTGTCGATGAGCAGCTCGGTCGCGTCGAGCGCGCCGTCCAGGTTCGCGTCGAAGGCGGCCAGCACGTCGGGGTGGTAGGCATCGCCCTCGAAGAAGGCGGCCTGCAGGTCCGCCAGCGCTACGGGCACGCCCGCCGCGCCATGAACCCAGTACCACGTCGTGATCAGGTTGTACGGCGCGATGCTGGTCGTGCCATCGCGGTTGTCACGCGGCAGCAGCACCGGCTCGTACCCGGTGAATATCACGTTCTCCCCGTCCATCCGCCGCCCGCGGCAGGTGAAGCCGGGGCTGCCCGTTTCGAGGGCCAGCACCGTCCAGTCGATGGACTGGCGCGCGGCGATCTCCAGGCGCGGCACGTGGCATGACTCGCAGGCCACGGCTTCCATGTGGCGGGCGGTGTAGGGCAGCCACTCGTGCGTGGACTCGACCTCATGGCACGAGATGCAGCCGTGGCCGGTGCGCGCGTCGTCCGACGAGCGGGCCAGCTCGTGCGAGGGGCGCAGCAGGTACTCGCCGGGGTCGAGACGGCGCGGGTCGAAGACGAGATGCGCCGGGCTGGCTTCGGAGGGCCGGCTGGCGTAGGCCGGGTTGTTGAGCGCGTAGTGGCAGTCCGTGCAGCCCACGATGCGCTCGGCGTGCACGTCCCAGGTGCGAGTCAGCTCGTCTTTGCCGGTGATGTTCACTCCCGAAGCGGACACGCGCTGCGGCGAGAACACCTGCCCGGTGGTGATGGTGGCGCGCTGCTCGGTTGCGCAGGCGTCGAGGACCAGCGGCGTGATGGCGTCGCTCGTCGCCGCGCCGTGGCACTGGGCGCAGTTGCTCACCGCCGGGTCCTGGATGGCGACGCTCTCGGGCAGCAGCACGCCGTTCTCGTCGAAGGCGGCTTCGTTCCAGGCGTAGTCGTCGCCCGCCTGCTCGACGAGCCCGGTTCCGACCAGCGTCGCGGTGCTGGCCCACTCCGCGCGGCCCTCCTGCAGCGCGATGAGCCGCGCGTCGTTGTTGGGCCGGGTGCTGTGGCACATGAAGCAGTTCATCTCGGTGCCGGCTGTCGCCTCGTCCAGCGCGGTGAGCTGCCCCGTCTCGGGGTGGATCATGAGCGCCTCGCCGGCGGGCGCGTCGAGCGCGCCGGTAAGAATCCCCGCGTGGGCGCTGTGCTCCTGGATGAAGGCGGTGTCGTGGCAGGCCCCGCACGTCTCAGCCGTCGAGACCGGCTTGCCGGACTTCAATACGTTCTCGCCGTCCGCGTCGAGCAGCGGGAACACGGGGTGCATCGGCGAGCCGGGGGCCGGTGGGGCCTCCTGCGCCGCCGTCGAGCGCACGGCCAGGGCGAGCGCCGCGACGCCGGCGAGCAGGCCGGCGGCGAGCAGCGCCAGGGCAGGCCGGGAGATGTGGGGTTGGATCGCGGGTTTCATCGCTGGCTGCCTCCTGCGCTCAACGCTCGTCCGCCGGGGGGCGTCCGCCCCACTCGGCGGGGTCGCCGTAATAGCCGAGCGCCTGCCAGTTCATGCGGCCGTTCTCGCCGTGGCACTCGGCGCAGGCCAGCGCCTCGCCGGCAGGGGCGACCATGTGGGTCGTGGGCCAGTACATCATCGTCTCGGCGAAGCCGTACTCGCCGCTGTAGGGCAGCCCGGTCGCCTCGGATCCCAGCTCGAACGCCTGGTTCCAGTCGAACTCCGTCCAGAAACCGCCCTCGCCGACGGTCTGCGGTTGAAGCAGGATGTTGTAGACCGTGTCGTAGGGCTGCAGGGCGCGGTGCACCTTGAAGGGCCAGATCAGCGCCTCGGGGTCGTCGATGCTGCCACCGGGCGGGTTGATGGCCGTCACGCCGTCGGGGTCGATCACGTCGCCCATCAGGTAGCGCGTGGCGACCTCGCCGTTATACCACAGGTACGTCGGCTGCACGTCCTCGTCGTAGACGAAGCTGCCCTTGATCTTCAGATACTCGTGCGGGTCTTCAGGCAGGTCAAGCCCGGCGGTCGACCAGTCCCACTCGATCTTGGTCGGCAGGCGGCGGGCGAACTCCGGGATGTGGCACGTCTGGCAGGCCACGCTGTCGGTGTGCTCGTTGAGCTGGTCGTCGGGGTGCGGAGTGAGGCTGTGGCAGTCCGTACAGGCGATCTGGTTGGCGTCGTCCACGCTGACGGAGATCGACCGCCCGCTGATCTGGTGGTCGGTCGTCTGGTGGCAGTCGATGCACAGGAAGTTATGCTCGCCCATGTGCACGTCGAGGGTTTCGGGCGGGTTGCTCAAGCTGCTGTCGAGATCGCCATGCTTGACCATGTCACCGCCGCCGCCGAAGAAGTGGCAGGCCCCGCAGTTCTGGCGCGCCGGCCAGCCGACGCTCTCCGCCGCCGCCAGCAGGTCCACGCCCTCGACAGGCTGGCCCGCCGTATCCTTGGCGTACAGGCCGCTCTGGTCGTGGCAGATCAGGCAGTCCACCGCCTGCTCGTTCTCGAAGTCAAAGTCGGCGTCATCCCAGCCGTAGCCGGCGTGGCACTTCGTGCAGCCTTCCCAGTTGGACTGCACGCCGATGCAGAAGTTGTTGAGCGTGTTCGCCTTGCCGGTCGCGACGAGCTGATCGGACCAATCCACTTCCACCGGCTCGGCCTGCCAGGTCCAGTGCACGGTGCCCATTACCTGCTGGGCGGCCTCGGCGTGACAGGCAAGGCAGGCCGTGGTCACGTCCTCGCCCGTCTCGAACGGCCCCGCCATAAGCCCGGTGTGGTCGGTGTGAGGGCGGATCTGGTCGACGCCGGCCCAGGGGTCCTCAGGGCGCTCGGCCGCCGTCGCGGTGACGATGATCACCGGCACGGCGATCACCAGCAATGTGGCGGCAAGCCCGACAAGCCAGATGTGTTTGAAATTGCGAATGCTCACGGTTTCACTGCTGCCTTGGCACGGTGACGGTTGCTGAGCCGGTCCTACTCCAGCGCGGTCGTCTGGCGCTCGACGACGTCGCGCAGCATCTCGCGCATGTTGTCCAGCAGCGTGATGATGCGCGGGTCAGCAAGGCTGTAGACGACGGACGCGCCCTCGCGCTGCGTCTCGACGAGCGCGCTCTGCCGCAGAATGGCGAGATGCCGCGAGACGGTGGACTGGGGCATGTCCAGCCTGTCGGCAAGCGTGGTCACGTTGCAGGCACAGTCGCCGAGCGCGTAGATGATCTGGATGCGTCGCGGGTCGCCGACCGCGCGGCAGATGTGGGTGTGGAGAAGCGCCAGCTCCTCCAGTGAGGGGAAGGCCATGGCCAATCCTTACTGCATGTATGCGGATATCCGGATACTTAATTGTGATTTTAGGCTCAAGCAGGGCAGCTAACGGAGAACGAATGTCACAGCAAAAGGGTGACGTTTGTCATGAGGGGCCCGGACAGCATGGCATGGAGAGCCTCACCCCCGGCCTCGCGCGACCTTCGCCGCGCGAGGCCACGCCCTCTCCGTACCACAGAGAGGGGGATGGCATTGGATGGGGCTGATGACTGCATGGAGAACGGTCCCTTGCCTCCTTGAGGGGGAGATGGCCCGAAGGGCCAAAGGGGGTGAGAAGCCGGTTGGCGCGACGTGCCAGCCGTCAAGCCAGTCCGACTGGCTGAAGTTGACAGCAGTGCGGCGAGCCGCACAGGAGGCGGGGTTCGCTCTACACACCCGCCGCGCGGATTGCCGCCAGCCACACCTCGCGGGTGCTGACGCCATGCTCGGCGGCGCGGGCGGCGCAGTCGTCGTGCTCCGGCGACAGCTTGGCAGTGCCGTCGGGCAGGCGGCCGATCTTCACGCGGACCTCGCCGTACGGCGTCTCGACAGTGCGGACCTC
This sequence comes from uncultured Anaerolineae bacterium, assembly GCA_964506005.1. Taxonomy (GTDB): domain Bacteria; phylum Chloroflexota; class Anaerolineae; order Aggregatilineales; family UBA3940; genus UBA3940. The sequence goes on from CAZDLX010000020.1 coordinate 16,527, forward strand.
GCGCGGCAGGGCGTGCCGCCGCACGGGCATCTCGCGCACGCCGAGCGTGGTCGTCTGGCGGAACAGCAGCGCGCGCAGCGCGCCGGCGTCCTGCGGCCTGCACAGCACCTCGACCACGACCGCCGGGCGGCCCTTCTTCATGTGGGCGGGGGTCAGCCACACGTCGAGCGCGCCTGCTGCAAGCGCCGCCTCGACGAGCGGCCCGTACCACTCCGGCAGCATGTCGTCGAGGTTGCAGGCCAGCACGAGCAGGTCTTCGGCTTCGGTCTGCTCGCTCGCCTCGCCGAGAACCAGCCGCAGCACGTTCGGGCGGTCGGGCCAGTCGCGGCTGCCCGCGCCGTACCCGACTCGCTCCACCGTCATGGCGGGCATCAGCCCGAAATCCGCTGCCAGCACGCGGGCGAGCGCCGCGCCGGTCGGCGTGACGGTTTCGCCCGCCACGTCCACGCCGCGCACCGGCAGGCCCTGCACCAGCTCGGCGACGGCGGGCGGCGGCACCGGGTATGCGCCGTGCGCGATGTTAATGGACCCGTGCGACCACGGCAGCGGCGAGCAGGTGAGCCGCTCGACGCCCAGCTCGTGCAGCCCGGCCGCCGCGCCGGTCACGTCTACCAGCGTATCGACCGCGCCGACCTCGTGGAAGTGCACCTCCTCGACCGGGATGCCGTGCACCCGCGCCTCGGCTTCGGCCAGCGCGGCGATGACAGCCCGCGCCCGCTCGCAGACGGGCTCGGGCAGGCCGGCTCCCTCGATAATGGCGTAGAGGTCGGCGGGGTGGCGCAGCGGCTGCGCGCCCGGCGCGTCGATGGTGATGTGCGTGGCGCTCAGGCCGTGCTTGCTGACGCGCTGCGCCTCGACGGTGATGCCGGGTATCCCCAGCGCATCGACGGTGGCCTGCAGGCGCTCCAGCGGCCACCCGGCGTCGAGCAGCGCGCCGAGCAGCATGTCGCCGCTGATGCCGGCGAAGCAGTCAAGGTAGGCGGCGCGTGGCATGGTTATTCCTTTTCGTTGGGAAGGTTGTTCAGGCGGCGCATCCGGTTGAGCAGGCGGTGGGCGGCGGCTGCCGCGCCAAGCCCGTTGTCGATGTTGACGACGGCCAGCCCGCTGGCGCAGCTGTTGAGCATCCCGAGCAGGGCGGCCAGCCCGCCAAAGCTGGCCCCGTAGCCCACGCTGGTCGGCACGGCGATCACCGGGGCGTCGACCAGCCCGCCGACGAGCGTCGGCAGCGCGCCCTCCATCCCCGCGACGACGATCAGCACGTCGGCGGCGCGCAGCTCGCCGGTGTGGGCCAGCAGGCGGTGAACGCCTGAGACGCCGACGTCGTACAGCCTCTCGACGCGGTCGCCGAGGAAGGCCAGCACGCCGCAGGCTTCTTCTGCCACAGGCAGGTCGGAGGTTCCGGCAGCCACGACGAGCGCCCGCCCGAGCGGGTCTGTGGATTCGCCGCCTACGGTCAGAAGCCGCGAGGTGGCGTCGTAGCGCGCTTCGGGCAGCCGCGCACGGGCGGCCTGGGCGTGCTCGGCGGACGCGCGGCTGGCGAGGGCACGCCCGGTGCGCTCGACGAGCCGGGCCATGATCGCGCTCACCTGCTCGGGTGTCTTGCTCTCGGCGTAGACGAACTCCGGCATCCCCTGCCGGGCATCGCGGTCGTGGTCGAGGCGGGCGTAGTGCCCGAGCAGATCGTAGGGCAGACGGGCGTCAGTCACGACGCAGCAGTTCCTCGTTCGAGCTGCCGCTGCGGAAGCCCTGCAGGTCGAGCGCGACGTAGACGTAGCCCGCCGCCTTGACGCCGGCGATGATCTGTTCGCGGTGTTCGAGCACCGCCGGAAGCTGCTCGACGGGCACCTCGAGGCGGGCGGTGCTGTCGTGGTGGCGCACCCGCACCTGCTCGAAGCCCAGCTCGTGCAGCACGTCTTCCGCCCGGTCGATCTGCTCTAGGATCTCCGGCGTGATCACGTTGCCATACGGCACCCGGCTGGAGAGACAGGCCATCGACGGCTTGGCCCAGTTGGGCAGCCCCAGATAGCGCGCCAGCGCGCGGACGTCTGATTTCGTCAGGCCGGCTTCATGCAGGGGGCTGCGCACGCCGAGCTCGCGCCCGGCTTTGCGCCCCGGTCGATAGTCGCCCATGTCGTCCGCGTTGAAGCCGTCCAGCAGCGTGGAGAAGCCGCGGTCTTCCGCCGCTTCGAGGATCGCGCCGTTGACGTGCAGCTTGCAGAAGTAGCAGCGGTTGGCCGGGTTTGAGGCGTACTGCGGGTCGTGGACTTCCGTCGTTTCGACGGTGATGTGCGGGATGCCGAGCTCGTCCAGCAGGGCGAGGGCGCGGCGCTGCTCCGACTTCGGGAAGCTCTCGCTCAGCGCGGTGATGGCCAGCACCCGGCCTGCAAGGGTATCACAGGCGACCTGGGCCACCAGCGTGCTGTCCACGCCGCCGGAGTAAGCCACTGCCGCATCCCCGATCTCGCGGAGGATGGCCTGGAGCCGTTCGTACTTCGCCTGGAGCTCAGGCGCTAACGTGCGCGGGGTGGTTAAATCGACGTGCAGCGTTGCATTCATGTGCGCTCCTTCAGACTGGCAGCGGTGTACGGAAAAATGAGTTCGGACGCCAGACGTGAAAGGACGGCTGCATCCGGCAGCCGATGCTATAATCCTAGCATCAAACGTGCTGCCGGGCCAGCCCCCGGGTGTGGGCGGCGAGCAGCGGCGTGTGGGCCTGCGCCTTCAACTCCGGGCACGACCTCGACAGGCTGCGTGAGCGGCCTGTTTCATCCCCCTCTGAACCCGTACCGCAGATCCCGCGAGCGCCGCGCAGCGTATACTCAGGTACAGTCTGCCGCGCAGAATCCGGCGGCCCGCTTTCAGTGTACACGGAGACGGGGTGTGATGGAGAGATCGGCATGGGGCTCCAGATGGATTGGGAGATCGAGACGGACGACCGCCAGGAGCAGATTGCGCCGCCGCCTCCCGAACCCGGCAGCCGCTGGCGGCGCTGGTGGCTCTGGATGCTGGGCCTCGCGCTGGTAGCAGGCGGGGCTTTCGGAATTGCGCGGCACGAGCTGCGCCGGATCGACGAGCGGCTCCGGGCCGACCTCGAGTCAACGGTTGCGGCAGAAACGCTCGCACTGCGCATCGGCGACGAGCGGGCATTCCGGCGCATCCAGGCGGACGACCGCGAGTGGCGCGCCGAGCAGGCGCGGGAGTTCGTAGCCTACCAGCGCGGCGAGAGCCTGTACCGGGCGCTGACGGGCGAGGTCGAGGCTGTCGAAATCGACGGCGATCAGGCGCAGGTGATGCTCGCCGCCGAGCAGAACGGCGTGCCATTCTGCGTGCTGTGGGCGTATGACTATGGCGAGCGCGGCTGGCTGCACGCCGCCTCCGACCCCTTCGGTTGTGATGATGGCATCCACATCGACACCGGCGCGATCAGCGTGCGCGCCTACGAGCCCGACCGCGAGAATGCCGAGGCACTCGCCGAACGCCTCGCGGGGTGGTGGCAGGGCATCTGCGCGCAGGTCGGCTGCGAGGAGCCGCCGCCGCTGAACGTGCAGCTCATCCCCAGCTCCAACGACGGTCTGCTCCTGGCTGATGAAGATACGCTCGTCATCCCTTCGGCCACTTTCGGCGCGGACACCGCTCTGGGTGATCACGTACTGCCGGGGCTGATCACGCGGTACTGGGTCGACGCGCTGCTTGCACGCTACGACCTGCCCCGCGAGCAGCGCCAGTGGGCAGACAACCAGGCCTGGGCCTGGGTGCGCAGCGGACTGGAAGGCAACGAGCAGGGCGGGCTGTTCCCCGTCATCGCCCAGGTGTACGGCCGGTGCGCCGTCCACCACCTGCTTGAACGGCTGGCGGATGGCGAGGACGTCGGAGAGGCTGTAGCGCGCGTCGTCAGCCCGCAGCCTGCGGGCAGCCTCAGCGGGGAGTCCCTCGAAATGGCGCTGGAGGAGCAGCTCACCGTCGAGAGTATGCTGTACGCGCACGTCGCGCGGCTGACCCAGCCGGTGCGCGCGCTGTACCGGGATGAGACGCGCCATACCGCCGCCCGGGACGACCGCTCGCCGGTGCGCTACGCGCGGCCCGAGTCCATCGACGTGCTGGGCGTCGAGCAGCGGGGCGACATCCTCTGGGCCAGGCTGAGCTGGCGCAGCCGCACCACTCTGCCGCTGATCCCGTTCCCCGGTGACGGCAGCTTCCCGGAGGTCGACTCGCTGATCAGCTACATCCCGTTCCGGCAGGTCGAGGGTCGCTGGCTGCGGACCGTCGTGCTGGGCGAGGATTACGGCGCGGAGCTCCAGCAGTCACGCGGGCTGGTGACGGTCCGCTACCGGGAGCTGGACGAGCCGCACGCCCAGGCGCTGCTCGGCTATCTGAACGAGATCTACCCTTCGGTCGCAGCCGAGTTTGGCCTGCAGACGCTTCCGCCGGTTGAGGTTACGCTCACGCCGTCCAGCCGGGAGTACCTCGCCTACCAGTTCAACTCGTCGATGCCGCCTGTGCCGCCCGGCGACGTGCTGGCGTTTACCACGCTGTCCAGCTTTTACGAGCACTGCTGCCGCACGTTCGGCGAGGAGCCGCTGCGTGATTACATCCGGCGCAACGCCGGCGAGGCGCTCGTCGAGGCGGTGGCGGCGTACGCGGTCAGCCCGCAGCAGTCGCACTACTACCTGCGCAGTGCACTCATCCAGCACGTCAAGGAGCTTTACGCCGGTGCGGCGCGCCCCCCGCTGACCAGCGACGCGCTGCGCCGCCTGGGCTGGCAGCAGGAACCTGGCCGGCTGGACCCGGCGTTCATCGACCAGACGTGGGCAGCCATAGAGAACCCCGGCAACCGCAACCCGGTGTACCTGCTCGGAGCGGAAGTGCTGGTTGACATGCTGCTTGAGGAGCACGGGGAGGAGAGCTTGCCCGTGCTGTTCCGCAGCCTGGCAGGCGCGCCGACGCTCGACGAGTGGCTGTCCACCAGTGTGGGCGTCGAAGCGGCAGCCGTCGAGCAGGCGTGGCGCGTGCGTTACGAGGCAGCGGTCGTGGCGCTGTGGGAAGAGCAGGCGGGGTCGTAGAGTACATCCCGCCTCCCACTTGACTCAGCTCGATCTTCCATGCTATGATGCAGGAGAAACCGGTTGCGCAACCGGTTTCCCGGCACCCACTTTGACCCCTCCCTGATTCCTTCTGTCTGAATACCGTTGCTGCTCCGGGTGCCTCACGCTGTCAGTCGCCAGTCTGTATCGGCATGCGATCGGGATCGAGTACCAGGCCATGAAACGCGTGACGATGAGCGATGTCGCCCGGCAAGCGGGGGTATCGAAATCCACGGTTTCCCACGTTCTCAACGATACTCGCTACGTGGCCGAGGAGACGAAGCAGCGCGTGCTTGAAGCCATCGAGGATCTTCACTACCGCCCCAGCAAGGTCGCGCGGAGTCTGGCCTCCCAGCGCACCAATACCGTCGGATTGCTGATCTCCGACGTCGGCAACCCGTTTTATCACCAGGTCATCCTCGGCGTCGAAGACATCGCCCTCAAGCATGACTACAGCGTGTTTCTGTTCAACGCCAGCTACGATCTCGAACGCAGCCAGCGTTATATTCTCTCGATGATCGACCGCCGGGTGGATGGTGTGATGTTCATGTCCAGCCGGCTGTCGGATGCGCTGATCGAGGAGCTTGCCGAGCACCAGGTGCCCGCCATCGTGCTGGACTGGGAGGAGCCCCGCCTCGGCGACATCGCCGCCATCACCCTGGATTTCGAGACCGGCCTGCGCGAAGCCGTGGAGCATCTGCTGTCGCTGGGGCACCGCCACTTTGCCCACGTGAGCGGCCCGCTTGACCTGTGGACCGCGCGCCAGCGGCGCGACATGTATCTGAGCATTCTGGAAGAGAACGGTATCGACCCTGCAGGCGTTCCCGTCGTAGAAAGCAATCTGAGAACCGACGGCGGGCGGCGCGCGCTGCGCTCCCTGCTTGACGTGTCGCCCCGCCCCACGGCTGTCTTTGCCGCCAACGATCTGCTGGCGCTGGGTGTGATGTGGGAGGCCATGCAGTACGGCTTCCAGGTGCCCGCCGAGCTATCCATTATCGGGCTGGACGGCATCGAGCTCTCGGCGGAAATCACCCCGTCGCTGACAACGGTGGCGCTGCCCCGCTACGAGATCGGGGCGCGCGCCATGACCATGCTGCTCGACATGATCGAGACGAACACACCCGGCGCTTCGCATCGTGCCGTCGTACACACGCGGCTCGTCGTCAGGCAGTCGACCGGGCCCGCACCTGAATGCGGCTAGCCAGAGGCCCTTGAGCGCCGGCCCCGGCTGCGGGGTGCGGCTGCCGATGACCGGAGAGGAGAGGAGGTGGCCATCCGACGCGACAGATGAGTCTGACTTACTGGGTTGAGATAGCCTTTCCATACCCACAGGAGGACATAACATGAAGAAATTAGCACTCGCCCTGCTGGTGCTTACTGCCGCCCTGGCGCTGGGTGCCTGCACGGCGCAGCCCGAGACCATCATCCAGACGGTCGAGGTCCCCGGCGAGACCATCGTCGAGACCATCGAAGTCCAGGTCGAGGGTGAGACGGTTATCGTAACGGCCACGCCGGAACCCGAAGCCCCGCAGCTCGAGATCTTCCACTGGTGGACGGCGCCCGGCGAGCGTGAGGCGGCGGACGAGATGTTCGCAGCCATGAACGCGGCCTACCCCGACATCGAGATTGTCGAGAATCCGGTTGCGGGCGGCGGCGGTGTGAGCCATCGTGTCGTGCTCCAGGGCCGGATGGCGGCGGGTATCCCGCCTGACACGTTCCAGACCCTCGGTGGCGCGGAGATGAAGGCGTACGTGGACGGCGGCGCGCTTGAGCCGCTGACCGACCTGTACGACGAGCTCGGCTACGGCGACGTCATCCCCGGCCCGCTGCTCAGCGCGGTGTCTGTGGACGGCGTGCCATACATCGTGCCGCTTAACATGCACATCCAGAACATCCTCTACTACAGCATCCCGGTGTTCGAGGAGAACGGCCTGGAGCCGCCCACGAACTTCGAGGAGCTGATGACGGCGCTGGAGACGATCCAGGCCGCGAACCCCGATATGCAGCCGCTGGCCCTCGGCACGCAGGAAAACTGGGGCGCGCCCTTCGTGCTCGACAGCCTGCTGCTGGAGCTTGGCGGCCCTGAGTGGTACGTGAGCTTCCACAAGGGCGAGATCGACCCCACCACCGACGAGGTCTACCGCCAGGGCCTCGAGCGCCTGGCGCAGCTCGTTCCCTACGTCACCGAAGGCCACTCCAGCCTGACGTGGGACCAGTCGGTCTCTGAGGTCGTGAACGGCAACTCGGCCATGGTCATCATGGGCACCTGGGCCATCGGCGCGTTCCGCAGCGCCGGCTGGGAGCCGGGTGAGGACTTCGGCGCGGTGATCTTCCCCGCCGACCCGGACCGCTACCTGCTGTTCCATCCCGACGGCTACGGGGTGGCGACGAATGCGCCGCACCCCGAGTCGACTCTGAACTGGCTGCGCGTCGTCGCGTCGCCTGAGCTACAGATCCCGACCGATGTCACGCAGGGCGGCCTGTTTGCCCGCACGGACATCGATCCGACCGAGTTCCCCGACCCGATCCGCCAGGAGATGCAGCAGTTCGTCGCCGATAACCCCGACAACCTGATCCTCGACCAGCACGGCAGCATCGCACCGGCCAGCTTCTCCAACGAGTACTGGATCGTCATCGCCGGCTTCATGGCCGCCGATAGCCCCGACGTGGACGCGACGATCGAGCAGGTTGCGACCCTCTTCGAGACGTACGACGTAGCGAACGAAGCGGCGTGGTACCAGTGGCCATAACGGCCTGTACCGTGGCGCGGTTCTGAACACGCGCTGAACGCCGAGTGGGCAGGGGTGCCGGGCAGCGATGCCTCGCATCCCTGCCCCCTCCTACGCCCGGCGATACGGCGGAAGGAAACGAGACATGTCAATCACCGGCCAACGGCAAGAGGCAGGGGCCGCAACCCGGCGCCGGGCCCGGCGCCGCCGCAATATACGCACCGAGATGAGTCTCGGCGAGTACCTGGTATTCCTGGCGCCCCTGCTCATCTTCCTCATCATCCTGTACGGCATGCTGATCTGGACGTTCTACGTCTCCGTCGCCGACTGGCGAGGCGTCGCGCCGAACTATGATTTCGCGGGCCTGAAGTGGTACGACATGATGTTCGGCCTGCCCCGCTTTCAGGCCGCGTTCATGAACAACCTCAAGTGGCTGATCCTCGGCGTGGTGCCGACGATCACCCTGGCGCTGTTCATCGCCTACATGCTGGAGCTCGGCTCCTTCAAGGGCGTCGAGTCGTACGTGAGGACGTTGATCCTTTACCCCGTCGCGATGTCGTTCATCGTCACGGGCACGATCTGGACGTGGATGTACCAGCCCGACGTCGGGGTGTTTAACACCATCCTGAGGGGCATCGGGCTTGAGCAATTCACAGGGCGCTTCATCACAAGCCCCTCGAATGCCACCTACTGGCTGATCATCATTTTTGTGTGGCAGTATCTGGGCTTCTCGGTGATCATCTTGCAGTCCTCGTTCCGCACGACGGAGCTGCAGGAGATGATCGAGTCGGCTATCGTGGACGGCGCGGGGCGGCTGCGTATTCTGCTCCAGATCATCATCCCCAACATTCGCGGCGGCATGCTGATCCTCGTCTCGCTGCTGCTGATTAACTCGCTGAAGGTGTTCGACATCGTCTACATCGTGACCTTCGGCGGGCCCGGCTTCGCCACGGACGTGCTGGCGTTCACCATGCTGATCACGACCTTCCAGCAGCACCTTGTGTCTCTGGGCGCGGGCATCGGAGTGGTCATCTTCCTGCTGGCGTTCATCATTGTCATTCCGTACACGATCTACGCGTTTAAGAAGTGGTTTGACTAATGAAAATCAGAAGCCCGCTCTATACGGTTCTCGTCGTGATGACGCTGCTCTTCCTCACGTTCATCTACGTGCTGCCCGTTTACGTCGTCGTGGTGACGTCCCTCAAATCGGCGGCAGAGATCAGCGCCCGGCAGTACCTGCTGCCAAGCACGGATCTGCAGTTCAGCAACTTCGTCACATCCTTCGGGCTCATTTTCCCGTCCCTGCTGAACTCGACGATCATCGCCGTCTCGGTGACGGCCCTCTCGGCCTTTTTCGGCGGGCTGGGCGGCTACTACCTCAGCCGCGTGCGGACGAAGTTCTCGCAGGTGCTGTTCATCCTCGTCGGCATCGCCATTTACCTGCCCTACCAGGTGATCCTGATCCCGCTTGTGCAGCTCATGGCCCGTACGGGCCTCGCGCTGACGCACTGGGGGCTGATCCTCAGCTACCTCATCCTGAATGTGCCGCTCGCCTCGGTGCTGATGGGCACCTTCTTCCTCGCCGTGCCGCGCGAGCTGGAGGACGCGGCGGAGGTTGACGGGGCCTCGCGCCTGCAGACGTTCTTCCGCGTGATCTCGCCGATCTCCATGCCCGCCTACGCCTCGACGGCGATCATCATCTTCACGCAGGTCTGGAACGAGTTTCTGCTGGCGCTGACGCTGGCGACGCCTCGCACGCAGACCATCCAGATGAAGCTGGCGGAGATCAAGGGCAGTTTCGTGGCGCAGTACCATCTGCAGATGGCGGCGGCGCTGATCACGCTCGTCGTGCCGCTGATCATCTTCCTGCTGCTCGGCAGGTACTTCGTCCGGGGCATCCTGGCAGGGGCTCTGAAAGGCTAGGCACCGGGCCGGTGATGGGAACCGATTTCAACGCTATCCCGCATCGCCGCTACAACCCGCTGACCGGCGAGTGGCTGCTCGTCTCCCCACACCGCACGCAGCGGCCCTGGCAGGGGCGCGTCGAGGAGACGCCGCCCGAGCACCTGCCGGCCTACGATCCCGGCTGCTACCTGTGCCCCGGCAACGAGCGTGCCGGCGGGGCGCGCAACCCTGAATACGAGACGACGTTCGTCTTCACCAACGATTTCTCCGCACTGCTGGAGGACGCACCCTCCGGGGCGAGCCCCGGCCCGCTGTTCCGCGCCGAAAGCGTGCGCGGCACCAGCCGCGTGCTGTGCTTCTCGCCCCGGCACGATTTGACACTGGCGCTCATGGCCCTGCCTGACATCCGCCGGGTAGTCGACCTGTGGGCGGAGCAGTTCGAGGAGCTGAGCGCCCGCTATCGCTGGGTGCAGATCTTCGAGAACCGCGGCGCGATGATGGGCAGCTCCAACCCGCACCCACACGGGCAGGTCTGGGCGGAGGAGGCCCTGCCGGAGCAGCCCGCCCGCGAGGACGCCATGCAGCGTGCCTATCTTGCCGGGCATAGCCGCCCGCTGCTGCTCGACTATCTGGAGGAGGAAGTGCGGCGCGGCGAGCGCGTCGTCGTGGAGAACGAGCACTGGCTGGTCGTGGTGCCGTTCTGGGCGGTGTGGCCCTTCGAGACGCTGCTGTTGCCTCGCCGCCACGTTGACAGCCTGCCGGCGCTCTCAGACGCGGAGCGCGACGCATTGGCAGCCATCCTCAAGCGGCTGCTCGTGAAGTACGACAACCTGTTTGAAGTCTCGTTCCCCTACTCGATGGGCTGGCACCAGGCCCCCGCCGGAGAAGAAAACGCCCACTGGCAGCTCCACGCACACTTCTACCCGCCGCTGCTGCGCTCGGCGACGGTGCGCAAGTTCCTGGTCGGCTACGAGCTGATGGCCGAGCCCCAGCGAGACTTCCCGCCGGAGCACGCCGCCGCGACTTTGCGCGCGCTGCCCGAGCGCCATTACCGGAAGGAGGCCGCGAGCCGTGATGCGTGAAGCGGTGCTCGATGCCTTTCGTGCCATATACGGGCGTGCCCCGGCGTATCTGATCCGGGCGCCGGGCCGCGCCAACCTGATCGGCGAGCACACCGACTACAACGACGGCTTCGTGATGCCGCTGGCGCTCGACCGGGCGCTGTGGCTCGCCGTCTCGCCGCGCGACGACGCGCAGATGGCGCTGCACTCGCTCGACTTCGGCGGTGATACCGCGCGCTTCACTACCGGGCAGCTTCAGGACGAGAGCCTGCCCGCCTGGACGCGCCACGTGCGCGGCGGCTGGTGGCTGCTGGGCCGCAAGGGCTACGACCTGCCGGGCGCGGAGGTCGTCATCGGCAGCGAGATCCCGGCCGGGGCGGGCATGTCGTCCTCGGCGGCGATTGGCGTGGCGGTTGTCGAGGCGGCGCTGGCGCTGGCCGGGGACGCTGCTACGACCCAGGCGGAGAAGGCGCTGCTGGCCGTCGAGATCGAGCACGAGTTCTTCCACATGCCCTGCGGGGTCATGGACCAGATGGCTTCGGCGGCGGCGATTGACGGCGCCGCGATGCTGCTCGACTGCCGGACGCTGGCTACCATGCCCGTCGCGCTGCCGCGCGAGGTGCGCGTCGTCGTGATGAACACGATGATGACCCGCCAGCTCACCGGCTCCGGCTATGCCGACCGGCGGCGCGAGTCCGAGGCGGCGGCAGCCGTGCTCGGCGTGCCGGCGCTGCGCGACGCCACGCTGGAGATGGTCGAGGCGCGGCAGGAGGCCCTCGGCGGCGTCGGCGCCCGGCGGGCGCGCCACGTGATCACCGAGAACGCGCGGACTCTCGCCATGCCGCACGCGCTGATGCAGGGCGAGCTTGAGGCGGCGGGCCGCCTGCTCGACGCGAGCCATGCCAGCCAGCGCGACGACTACGAGGTATCCATCGACGAGATGGACGCCATGTGCGAGATCGCGCGGGCGCATCCTGCCTGCTACGGCGCGCGCATGATGGGCGGCGGCTTCGGCGGCAGCGCGGTGGGGCTCGTGCGCGCCGATGAGGTGAACGGCTTCATCCGTGACGTGGCGGCGGCCTACGAGGCCCGCACCGGCATCACGCCGGAGATGTACGTCGGCACCGCCGCGCCGGGCAGCACCGTCGAGCGGATCGGCGAGGCGTAAGCCGCGCGCCCGGTCCGCCCTCCACCAAACCTCGATTCGGCAGAATCCCTTTCTTGTGACATCTTAAACCCTGCCCGGCTAAGAACACGTTTCCTGAAGCAGGATGCCTGACTTCCGATGCCCTCTCTGCCCCGCGTTAGCTTCGGCATGATCGTGCTGAACGGCGAGCCGTTCACGCGGTACAGCCTGCGCGCGCTGTACCCTTTCGCACACGAGATCATCGTCGTCGAGGGAGCCGTGCCGGCGGCTGCCGGCATTGCTACACCGGACGGCCACTCACGTGATGGCACGCTGGAAGCGCTGGCCCGGTTCAAAGCCGGGGAAGACCCCGACGACAAGCTCCGGATCGTGACCCGTGAAGGCTTCTGGGCCGAGAAGGACGAGATGTCGCAGGCGTACGCCGAGCGTGCGACCGGCGATTATCTGTGGCAGGTCGACGTGGACGAGTTCTACCGGCCTGAAGCGATGCGGGCGGTCCTCAACCTGCTGGGTGATGACCCCGGCATCACCGCCGTGTCGTTCCCCATGCTGACGTTCTGGGGCGCGCCCGCCTACGTGACCGATGGCTGGTACCTGCGTTACTGGGCCAACGAGATACACCGCGTGTTCCGGTGGGGGCCGGGCTACGAGTACGTGACGCACCGCCCGCCGACCGTCTCCGACGCGCAGGGGTGCGACCTGCGCACGCTGAAGTGGCTGCGGGCCTCCGATATGGCCCGGCGCGGCGTGTACCTGTATCACTACTCGCTGCTGTTCCCCAAGCAGGTCGTCGAGAAGTGCGATTACTATGGCCAGGCGGAGTGGGCGCGGAGTCGCGGCGCCGTGCGCTGGGCGGAACAGAGCTACCTGCGCCTTGAGCGGCCCTTCCGCGTGCACAACGTGTACCGCTACCCGAGCTGGCTGGAGCGCTTCGGGGGCGAGCACCCGCCACAGGCCGCCGCGATGTGGGCGGAGGCGGGGGTTGAGCATCGGGACAGCGCCGACGTGGAGGCGCTGCTCGGCTCCTGGCGCTACCGGGCGGGGCGGGCGCTGCTCAAGGCCGCTTACCCGTTATACTGGCTGGGCTCGACTGTCTGGGAGGCGGTCAAGCCGCCTCTGCTGGCGCTCGGCACGAACATGGCTCCGAGGCTGTACCGCAAGTGGCGGGAGCGCAGGCGATGAGGGTCGCGACGGTCAACATGCAGGACAACGAGGGCGGTGCGGGCCGTGCCGCCTACCGGCTGCACTGCGGGCTGCGGGCGGTGGGCGTCGACTCGCGGATGCTCGTCATGCAGCGCAGCGCCGCCAACCCCGACCCAACCGTGAGCGCCGCCCCGGCCATAGCCAACGACCTGACGGGCGCGTTTCTCGCGCGGCTGGACCGCGTTCCGCTGCGCCTGTACCCCGGCCGCCCCGTCGTGCCGTACAGCCTGAACTGGTTCCCGAACTTGACGCGCCGCCGCGTCGGCGTTATGCAGCCCGACCTTGTCCATCTGCACTGGATCGGCTCGGGGTTCGTCCCGGTGCGTGACGTGGCCCGGCTTGGCGTGCCCGCCGTGTGGACGCTGCACGACATGTGGGCCTTTACTGGCGGCTGCCACTCGACGGAGGACTGCACCCGGTACCGGGCCAGATGCGGAGCCTGCCCGCAGCTCGCTTCGCGCGCCGGGCGAGACGTGAGCCGCTGGACGTGGCGGCGCAAGCGCAGGCATTGGGCGGGTGCGGACCTCACGCTCGTCACGCCGAGCCGGTGGCTCGCAGCCTGTGTGCGGGAGAGCTCCCTGTTTCGGAACGCGCCGGTCGAGGTCATCCCCAACGGTATCGACGTGACGGTCTACCGGCCCCACGACCGGGCGGCGGCGCGCCGGCTGCTGGGCCTGCCCGAAGAGAAGAAGCTGGTCCTGTTCGGGGCTGCCGGGGGCATCGACAACCCGCGCAAGGGATTCCGCTACCTGCAGGGGGCGTTGCAGCGCCTCGCGGGCGGCGCGGCGAGCGGTATCGAGCTTGTGATCCTCGGTGCGGAGCGACCCTCCGTCGAGCCCTACGTCGGCTGCCCGGTGACGTATCTCGGCGCCCTGCAGGACGACCTGAGCCTCTCGCTGCTCTACAGCGCCGTGGACGTGCTTGCCGCGCCGTTTATGCAGGACAACCTGCCAAACACGGTGATGGAGGCTCACGCCTGTGGCACACCGGCGGTGGCCTTTGACGCCGGGGGGCTCCCCGATCTGATCGAGCACGAGCGCAGCGGCTATCTCGCCCGCCCCTTCGAGGCGGATGACCTCGCCGCGGGGATTGCCTGGGTGCTGGGCGACGAGACTCGCTGGCAGGCGCTCTCTCAGCGCGCGCGGGCGAAGGTTGAGGTGGAGTTCCGATTGGAGGACGTTGCCCGGCGGTACGCTGCGCTGTATGAGGACGTGCTGCGGGCGCGCGGCCTCACGCCTCCGGGCCAGTCGTCCGGCTTGCCCACTGCGTGAAGTAGTAGCCCCTGGCCGCCTTGAGCAGCGTGCGCTTTGCGC
>CAZDLX010000021.1:0-30565 GCA_964506005.1 uncultured Anaerolineae bacterium
TCCGCCTGCGGCGTGCGCGGCTCGCGCTCGCGGGCCAGCTTGACGTGCTGTTCGTAGATCTCCAGCCAGTCACCGTTGTACTTCTGGATGTATGCCTCCAGCTTCTCGACGAGGTCGCGGTTGCCCAGGTAGAACGGCGTCCGCTGGTGAAGCTCGGTCGGCTGGATATTCAGGATCGGATTCACCCCGTCAGAGGCAGCCGCGCCTGCCTGCTCGGCGATGAAGGCCAGCGGCGCGCACTCGTACAGCAGCCGCAGCTTGCCCATCTGCATCGAGCTCTGCTTGGTGTCGGGCGGATACATGAAGATGCCGCCTGACATCAGCGTGCGGTGGATATCGGAGACCATCGAGCCGATGTAGCGCAGGCCCAGCCCCTTGTGCGGGTCCTCTTCTTCAAGGCCCTGCAGCCAGGTCACGTAGCGGCGGACGCCCTCGTACCAGTACTGCTGGTAGCCCTGGTTAACGCTGTAGTACTTCGGCCTGTCGGGGATGGTGATGTTGGGGTGCGAGAGCAGGAACTCGCCCACCGTCCGGTCGAGCGTGAAGCCGTGCACGCCCTGCCCTGCCGAGTAGACGAACATCGTGCTGGAGCCGTAGATCACGTAGCCGGCAGCAGCGAGCTTGTAGCCGGGCTGGAGCAGGTCGTCGAGCGAGCCGCGGTCGTTGCCCGCGCTCACCCGGCGGTAGATCGAGAAAATCGTGCCGACGCTGACGTTGAAGTCGATGTTGGAGGAGCCGTCGAGCGGGTCAAACAGCAGCACGTACGGCCCGCACTCATACCGCTCGGGGATGTGGATCGGGTCCGGGTCTTCTTCGGAGGCCATCACGCAGACACGCCCGGTATGGTCCACCATCCGCACGATGGCGTTATGCGCGTAGACGTCCAGCTTCTGCTGCTGCTCGCCCTGCACGTTGGTCGCCCCCGCCAGACCGAGAATATCCGCCAGCCCGGCGCGCGTTGTCTCCCGGGCGATGAGTTTCGCCGCCAGCATGATGTCGTACAGCAGGCTGGTGAACACACCCGTCGCCTGCGGGAAGTGGCGCTGCTGGTCCAGGATGTGCCGCTCGATCGTGATGACGTTGCGTGTCATAAGCTCCTCTCTTTGCGCGCCCGCTTCGGGCGACTACTCAGGCCGTGCCAATGATAAAAACAGCCCCCGGCAGGTGGCACTGGCGGCTGTCAAAAGACAAGCAGGGTCAGGTAGTAGTAGCCGAGCAGCCCGGCGACGATGATGGAGTCGAGGCGGTCCAGAAAACCGCCATGGCCCGGAATCAGGTTGCTGGAGTCTTTAACATCGACGTACCGCTTCACCATGCTCATGGCCAGGTCGCCCAGCGGGGCGACAGTCGCGACGAGCAGGGCCAGGGCTGCGCCGCGCAGGGGTGACACCGCGTCGCTCGCGCCCAGTGCCTGCCACAGCAGCGGCAGCAGCGCGCCGAAGGCGGTCGCAAACACGATACCCGAGAGGTAACCCTCCCAGGTCTTCCTGGGGCTGACATCCTTCATCAGCGGCGTGCGCCCGATGCGCCGTCCTAAGAGGTATGCGCCCGTGTCCGCCATCCACGTGCTGAACACGACGGAGAGCGTCCAGAAGAGCCCGTCCTCAAGCGCGCGAATGCCGACGAAGTGCGTCATCGACCAGCCGACGTAGAAGCTGCCAGCGATGGTCAGCGCGAAGCCGCTGAAGGCGTTGACGGTGCCCTGCCGGAAGCGGATCAGCGCCCAACCCATCGTGACGATCAGGAGCAGCGCCGCACCGGGCTGGAGTAATTCGCGCTCCGGCGTGACGCGATCCAGCACGAACAGGCCGAGCCACAACAGCATAAGCCCGCCGGAGGCGCGGTGCCCCCGCCGGGCGACGAGATGGCTCAGTTCCAGCAGCGCGATGCCGCTGATAATCAGGACGAGCAGGACCATCCACACGTCTCCGGCGATAAGCATCGCCAGGACGGGCAGGCCCAGCACAAAGGCGCTTAGAACTCGCTCACGCACAGCTACCCGACCCGGCCGAAGCGCCGGTCCCGGTCTGCGTAGTGGAGCAGAGCCTTATACAACTCCTCCTTGTTGAAGTCGGGCCAGTACACCTCCGGAAAGTAGTATTCCGCGTAGGCGCTCTGCCAGATGAGGAAGTTGCTGAGACGGAGCTCGCCGCTCGTCCGGATGATGAGGTCCGGGTCAGGCAGGTCGCCCGTGTACAGGTAGTGGCTCACAAGCTCCTCGTCGATCTCTTCCGGGCCAAAGCCGTGGGCCACAATCTCGCGGATGGCGTGGATGATCTCCGCACGCCCGCCGTAGTTGAAGGCCACGTTCAGGATCAGGCGGTCGTTGTGTTTGGTCCGCTCGACCGCCTCCCGCACCTTGGCTGCCAGTGAGGGCTCGACGCGTGCGAGGTCGCCCAGGTGCCGGATCTGCACGCCTTCGGCGTCCAGTTCGTCAAGCTCCCGGTCGATCACATTGTTCAGGATGCTCATCAGGCCCCGCACTTCCTCCTGCGGGCGGCCCCAGTTCTCCGTCGAGAAGGCGTAGATCGTGAGGATCTTGACGCCGTATGTCACACAGGCGCGCAGAACTTCCCGGAGGTTCTCTGTACCGGCCTGGTGCCCGGCCAGCCGTGGTAGGCCTCGCTGCTTGGCCCAGCGCCCGTTACCGTCCATGATGACCGCAATATGGGTCGGCACGTTCGCAGGGTTTAGCCCGTTACCTGTTACATCTTCGTTTGGCGTTTCCCGTACCACATCCATCTCGTCAGTTATCCGCTGCTAGACTTCCATGATCTCCTGCTCCTTCCGGCGGCCGGTCTTCTCGATCTCCTCGACGTAGCGATCCGTCAGTTTCTGGAGATCTTCCCTGCCTCGGAAGTGTTCGTCTTCGGAGATCATCTTCTCCTTTTCCAGGTCTCGCAGATCGTCCATCGCGTCGCGGCGGACGTTCCTCAGGGCGACTTTGGCCTCTTCCAGACGGCGCTGGACCATGCGCACGAGGTCCTGGCGGCGCTCCTCCGTGAGGTTGGGAATGATCAGCCGGATGAGCTTGCCGTCGTTATTCGGCGTGAGCCCGAGGTCCGACGACTGAATAGCACGCTCGATGACGTTCAGCGATTTTGGGTCAAAGGGCCGGATGGTGAGCATATTGGGCTCAGGGGCTGCGATGGCTGCAAGCTGCTGGAGCGGCGAGGTCGTGCCGTAATACTCGACAGGCAGCTTCTCGACGAGCTTCGGCGAAGCGCGCCCCGTGCGGATGGAAGCCAGGTCATCTTCCAGCGCGGAGATGGCACCCTTCATGCGCGCCTCGGCATCCTGCATAACGTCCTTGATCATCGTCAAACTCCAGGGTCTTGAGAGTGAGAATGGCCACCGCCCGGCCGGAGCGGGCGGCAGACTGGAAAACTAGAGTGTATTCGGTGTTTCTCATTGTGTCGCAAGTGGGGGCGGTTGTCAACCGAGGTTGCGGGTGGCATCCGGGGCGCAGACCGGGGTCGAAATCAATAATCTTAAGTCTGACCTTGACATTATTGACATACGGCTTTACAATCCACGAAATTACACCTGTACCAGCAGCGGGAGTTAGGTATGAACCCCATGCCCGGCCACTGCCCCGTGTGTGAAGAGACTCTGCAGGCGACGCGGCTGGAGTGCCGCCGCTGCGGCACCCGCATCGAGGGCCATTTTACCCTGGGAAGGCTTTCCCGGCTCAACGCCGAACAGCTTCACTTTGTAGAGACGTTCCTGCGCTGCGAGGGGACGCTCAAGCGCGTCGAGAAGGAGCTTGACATCTCCTACCCCACCGTGCGCGCCCGCCTGCGCGAAGTCATCCGTGCCATGGGTTTTGAGGTCGTCAGCGACTACGCCGAAGGCGACCCGAACGGCCTGCCCAAAGACGAGCGTGTTAGCATTCTGGACAGCCTGTACAGCGGCGAGATCACGTCGGAAGAGGCGCTCGCCCGTCTGCGCGGGGAGTGAGGGGGTAAGCCATGGCTTTCGAGCGATTCGAACTGGGCGATAAGTCGCACATCGTTGTGCGCTGCAATGGCACACTGGATGTGCGCGGCGGCAAGCGCGCCGAAGTGGTTGTGGAAAACGGCGGGCAGGGGACCACCCGCCGCACCGAAAGCGGCCTCGAGATCGATGCGCCGGGGAACTGCTCTCTGCGCGTGCCGGAAGGCAGCTCGGTGGAGGTGCGCGAGGCGCTGGGCGACTGCCGGGTGAGGGATCTGGAAGGCCCGCTGACCGGCGGCTCGGTGAATGGGACGCTCACCGTGCGCGACGTGTCGCGGCTTGAGCTCGACACCGTGATTGGCGATGCGCGCGTCCGCACTGTAACCGGGCCGGTGCGAATCGGCGCGGTGCACGGCTCGCTCAGCCTGCGTGACATCGCGGGCGATATCGCCATCGGCGAAGTGTACGGCGATATGCTCGCCCGGGATCTGCGGGGCAGTATTGTGGTGGAAGACGCCCAGGGGACGCTGGCGCTGCACGCCGACCTCGCCGCTGGCACGGAATCGCGCTTTGCGGTGGGCGGCGATGCCGTCTTCCGGCTGCCCGCCGGGGCAAGTGTGCGCTTCAGCCTGCCCGCGGACGCCCAGCTGCGCCTCGACCGCGGCCTTGAGGCGATCGAGGAGGGCAGCATCCGCATCGTAACGGTCGGCGACGGTGCGGCGTCGGTGCATGTCGAGGAGGCGACCCGCATCGTGATCAAGCAGCGCAGCCAGCTCGACGACGAGGCCTCGTTCACGTTCTCCTTTGCCATCGGCGACCAGATCAGCGAGCATCTGGCGGACCTTTCCGCCGAGCTTGAGTCTCAGTTTGCCACGCTCGAAGCCGATCTCGCGAACACCATCTCGGATCGCGTGCGGCGGCAGGTTGAGCGCCGGCTGCACAATGCCCGGCGCCAGGTGGACGCTGCCCAGCGGCACGTCGAGCAGGAAGTCGAGCGGGCGCGCTACACGGCCGGCGCCACCGCGTACGCGGCCCCCGGCTCTGCAGAGGCGGGCTCTGGCCCCGCGCGGGACGCCGCTACTGAGGAAGAGCGGCTGATGATTCTCAACATGCTGGAGAAGGGCCAGATCACCGTTCAGGAGGCGGAGACGTTGTTAGCCGCGCTGGAAGGCAAGTAAAATCGACGCATGAACGCTGCGCTTCTCAAAGACCGCGCCGCCTCACGCGAGGATGGCTATCTGTCCCGCACGCGCCTGGCACGCGATCTCTCGCAGATCGCCGACCTCGTGGCGCTGTGCTTCGCCGACCGTCTGGACGGCGGCGGACGCTCCGCCGTGCGCGAGATGAAGGTTATGGGCAGCTTCGGGCCGCTGCTGTGGCTGCTCGGCTGGCTGGACAACGCTCTCGGGATCGGGCTTGGGCTGGGCTACGTCTGGCGCGCGGGGGCGCGCGTCGTCGGCAACGTCAGCCTGTACCGGGGCGGCAGACACCCGCGCCTCGGGCGGGGCTGGCTGATCGCCAACGTAGCCGTACACCCCGACTACCGGCGGCGTGGTATCGCCCGGTCGCTGATGGAGGCCGGCATCGCCGATATCCGCGAGCGCGGCGGGCGCTGGGTGTCGCTGCAGGTCGAGGCGGACAACACGGCGGCGCTGCGTCTGTACGACAGCATGGGTTTTGAGCGTCACGAGACGCTCACGCACTGGGAGGCCGCCAGAGCGGCTGCGCCCTACCCCCATGGCGACTTGCGTATCTGGGACATCCGGGCGCGGCAGCCTGCGGAGGCCCCTGTCGAGGCGGCCTTTATCTTCAACCGGGCGCGTGTCGGGGCGATGGCCTGGACGCGCACCATCGAGGTGACAGATATCGAGGACGGCGGCCTGGGCGGTCTGCTGCAGGCGGGAGGCCAGGAGCACTGGCTGCTCACCCCCGCCTTTGACCCCGAACACGTCGTCGGCGTATTGTGGCTGCAGCGGGGCACGTTCGAGCGCCCCCGGCTGACGCTCTTCCTCGACCCGGCGCTGCATGACCGCGAAGCACGGCAGGCGCTGGTGCGGCACGCGCTCAATCTACCCGGTGTGGCGGGGCGACCCGTGCGCATCGAGGTCGAGGACGGCGACCGGGCGGTGGAGGACCTGCTGGCGCAGACCGGCTTCCGGCCTGTGCGCTCGCTCGTGCAGATGCGGGCGCGGCTCGACCTGTAACGGTCCGGCGGCATCGCCGGTTTACTCATCGATTGATTCCCACCCGGAGGGGGTGTGACGGCATGGCAACATCGGAAGAGCGAGTGAAGATCCTCAATATGATCGCCGAGGGCAAGATCAGCGCCGAAGAGGGCGCGCAGCTCCTCAAGGCCCTGCAGAGCGCCTCACCGAGGCCTGCAGGGGCGGGCGCATCTGCCAGCGCGGTCGCCGAGCCGCGCTACCTGCGTGTGCGCGTCACGAACATCGACAGCGGGCAGGTCAAGGCCAACATCAACATTCCGATGAGCCTGATCAACGTCGGTCTGCGCATGGGTGCGCGCTTCGCGCCCGACCTCGAGGGCGTGGAGTTCGAGGAGGTTATGGAGGCCATCCGTCACGGCCAGCGCGGCAAGATCATCGACGTGGAAGACGAGGAAGACGGCGAGCGCGTCGAGATCTTCGTCGAGTGATCAGCGCGCCATCCGCCGCAGCGGCAGCAGCAGGACGAGCGCCAGCAGCACGAGCAGCGCGAAGATCGTCGCGTAGCTGAGGGCCGCCCCAACCGGCAGCAGGAAGCGCCCCGCCGCAGTTTGTATGGCAGTCAGGGCGGTGGCGCCGTCGCTGAGGAACTGCACGAGCGCGAACACCGGCAGCAGCAGCACCAGCAGGCCCAGCAGCGCCGGGAAGAACAGTTTGAAGTCCTGGGCGCTGGGTGCGGCCCCCATCCCCAGCGATGCACCCAGGTAGATCGCCAGCCACGTCCGCCAGTTCAGCCATTCGAGCTGCGTAAACGCGCCAGCTAACCCCTCGACGTATACGCCGATCACCTGTAGAATTGCCGGGCCGATCCCGCCGTTCTGGAGATCGGACAGGCTGAGGGTTGGGACATCGCTCGCGACGGCGAAGCCGGGCAGCAGCAGGCGCAGGACGAGCCAGGCTGCCAGCGAGCAGCCGAAGAAGGGGGCAATCGAGGCCACCAGCCGCGAGAAGCCAGACGGCTTGCGAGCCGGGATGACGACGCCGGTCGCGCCGTCGAACTCGCGCAGGCCGCGCGGGGCGAACAGCACCATCCGGCTCACCCCTGCCCCCGTCAGCACGAAGGCGACGGCGTGGCTTAGCTCGTGGAGCGGGATGCCGACGAGCGCGAACAGCGCCCAGACGGTCCGTCCGAAGTAGCGCCCCGTGAACACCCACAGCGCGCGGCTCACCGCAAACAGCGCGATGAGCTGCAGGAGCAGCGGGAGCAGCAGCGCGATGATGAACAGGGCTTCAAGCTCGAGTACGGTGAGCAGGCTCAACGGCGTCTCCTTGGGAACGGGGCGAACAGCGTTTAGCGTATAGCTTATAGCATATAGCAGATGGCAAATAGCTTATGGCTTATAGCATATAGCGAATAGCAGGTGGCGTACAGTTGGTGCCAGAGGGCGCATGCTACACCAGCAGCTTGCCCCATACTACCAGCCCTATGCTATATGTTATACGCCATTTGCCACCTGCCATACGCCGCCTGCCAGGGAGCAATCAATGAAACTGCGCGAGATGCCGCGCGAACTCGCACTCGTCACGTTCGCGATGATCATTGCCAACGTGACGAGCAACATGTTCGGCCCGTACGAGCCGCTCTACCTGGAGTCGCTCGGGGCTTCGGTGCGCCAGGTCGGCTTCTTCTTTACCGCGCAGACCATCATGTCGATTGGCTTTCGCGTGCTCGGCGGTTGGATATCCGACAAGCTGGGGAGGCTGCCCACCATCGCCATCGGCGGCGTGTTCGGGTTGCTGGCCTATCTCGGCTACACGCTCGCCCCGACGTGGAGCTGGGCGATGCTCGGCGCGCTGATGGGCGCGGCGGGCAGCTCGCTCGTAGCGCCGAGCTTCCAGGCCTACACCGCCGAATCCGCGCCGGAGGGCAAGACGGCCAGCACGTTCGGGCTGGTCGAGGGCCTGTTCCTGACATGCCAGATCGTCGGGCCGCTGCTTGGCGGCTACCTCGTCGAGCATCAGGGCTTCAAGGTGATGATGTGGACGGCGACAGGTATTTTCACCATCGCCGCGGCGATGCGGATCTTCATCGCGCGGGGCAAACCGCTGAACGCCCGCCTCGGCGATCTCAACGCGGGGCGGCTCAAGAAGGACGCCGTCGCGCTGATCAGCATCGTGCTGGCGGGCGGCCTGCTGACCTGGCTGTTCGTCATCGACGGTATGCGTGACGCCGGCTTCCAGGTGATCTGGCCGTTCCTGCCTAAGTACGCGACCGAGGTCGGCGGCCTGGGCGAGACGATGTACGGCGCGCTGTTCGCCGGGATGTCGGTCATTACCGCGCTGGCGATGTGGCCCGGCGGCATGCTCGCCGACCGCTACGGCGAGAAGTGGGGCATCAGCCTCAGCGGCCTGCTGATGGCCGTCTCTCTGGCAGTGATGGCCCTCTTCCCGGTGCGGATGGGCTTCATCGCGGCCTTTGGCATCTTCGGCTTCTCGATAGCGCTCGGCTCGCCTGCCTTCTCCTCCCTGCTGAGTAAGTCGGTGCCGAAGGGTTCGCTGGGCATCACCTACGGCATCTTCTGGTCGGCGCTGGGCATCGTGGCGATCCCGATGCCGTACATCGGTGGCCTGCTCTATGACAACGTTGGGCCCGAGGTGCCGTTCTGGGTGGCGGTCGTCGCGCTTATACTCAGCGTGCCGCTGTCACTGTGGAAGCTGGGCCGCGTGCCCCAGCCGCCGCCCGCTGAGGCTCCTGCCGTCCCGGTCGAGACCGCGCCGGAGGTCGAAATAGTGTAAGGGGATAGGCTCCTTTCCCCCGCCGCTGCTTCAACACATCTGGCGGGGCACACAACCGTACTGTTACCGGATTGTTACGCCCTGTTCTTTATGTTAAAATGACGCGCAGAGGGATCAGGTTTGTGCGTCATGGAATCATTCGTTTCTGCAATCATTCTGAATCAATCATTGGTTCTCCCCACGCACAAACCGCAGCCCGAAGACAGCACAAAGCTACCTGCGCGGAGACAGGCGCTGTCTTACCAGTTGCCTGTGGCCGGCACATATCTAAAGTGGGCAACCAATGAGTTTTGAATTCTTCATGCGGCTCGTCGGGATGATCCTCCTGGCATTCGCCGGCCTGCAGTTCGGGTTCCGGCTGTCGGAGATCACCGGTGAGCCGCCCGAGATGTGGTCGCTGGTCTCGGCGCTCATCGGGGCGCTGTTTGGCCTGATCCTCACCCCCTATCTCACCACGCGCCCGGCCAGGGCGCTGCGCGAGTATCTCGGCAAAGTTCCTGCCCAGCAGCTTGTCGCCGGCGTGATCGGGCTGATTCTCGGCCTGGTGGTCGCGGCGCTGCTCTCTATCCCGCTTGGCTACCTGCCGACCCCCTGGCGGAGTGTGCTGCCCGGTCTGGCTGCGATCATCTTCGGGTACTTCGGCGCGGCGACCTTCGCACTGCGCCGCCGGGACGTGTTCGAATTGTTCCAGGGCCGTTTTCAGGGGCGCGGCGCCTCCGACGAAGACGGCCTGACGCCCAGCCGCAAGGTACTGCTCGACACCAGCGTGATCATCGACGGGCGCATCGCGGACATCAGCGAGATCGGGTTCATCACCGGGCCGATGATCGTCCCGCGCTTCGTCCTGCAGGAGCTCCAGCACATCGCCGACTCCGCCGATACACTGCGCCGCAACCGCGGGCGCCGGGGGATCGAGATCCTCAACCGGCTGCAGAAGGACTCGCGCGTGCCGGTCCACATCTCCGATGTGGATACGGACGAGGTCGAGGCGGTGGACGAGAAGCTGATCGTGCTGGCGAAGGATATCGGCTGCGCGATCGTCACCAACGACTACAACCTGAACCGCATCGCGGAACTGCAGGGCGTTGTCGTGTTGAACATCAACGAGCTGGCGAACGCCGTCAAGACGGTGTTCCTGCCCGGCGAAGCCATGGAGATCCGGGTTATCCAGGAAGGCCGCGAGCTTGGGCAGGGCGTCGGCTACCTGGACGACGGCACGATGGTCGTCATCGAGGGCGGGCGCCGCTACATCGACCAGACCATCTCGGCGACCGTGACGAAGGTGCTCCAGACCTCCGCCGGGCGTATGATCTTCGCGCGGCCTAACAACGGCGACTGAGTTAAGTGATCCGTGAGTGACACGTACGGCACGAATGGTTTGTTCTTCGTGCCAGTCGTGGGCGATTCTTTTTTGCCTGTGTTAATCTGTGCCATCTGCGGACCCAATATCTTTCCCTGGTTTGCAACCATCCGGCAGATAGCTTCTAGGAACGGGGCGACGCTATGACACTCAGAGTATTCAACCGTCTCACGCGGCAGAAGGAGGACTTCGTGCCTCTCGTCGAGGGGCAGGTGCGGATGTACGTCTGCGGCCCGACGGTGTACGATCACGCCCACCTGGGCCACGGCAAGACGTACGTCTCCTTCGACGTGATCAACCGCTACCTGCGCTACAAGGGCTACAAGGTCCGCTACGTGCAGAACATCACCGACGTCGGGCACCTGCTGGAGAGCGGCGAGGACCGCATCCTGAAGAAGGCGGGCGCGCTGGCGCTGGAGCCGATGGAGGTCGTCGAGACGTACACCCGCTCGTACTTCGCCGACATGGACGCGCTGGGCGTGCTACGCCCCGACATCTCGCCCCGCGCCTCGGGGCACGTGCCCGAGCAGATTAAGATGACGCAGGCGCTCATCGAAAAGGGCCATGCTTACGTCACCGACGAGGGCGACGTCTACTTCGACGTCCAGTCGTTCCCGGAATACGGCAAGCTCTCCGGGCAGCGGCTGGAGGAGCTGGTCGGCGGGGCGCGGGTGGACGTCGCCGAGGGCAAGCGCCACCCGGCGGACTTCGCGCTGTGGCGGCATGCCGGGCCCGAGCACCTCATGCAGTGGGACAGCCCGTGGGGGCGCGGCTTCCCCGGCTGGCACATCGAGTGCTCGGCGATGTCGATGCGCTACCTCGGCGAGACGTTCGACATTCACGGCGGCGGGCTTGAGAACCGCTTCCCGCACAACGAGTGCGAGATCGCGCAGGCCGAGGCGCTGACCGGCAAGCCGTTTGCCCGCTATTGGCTGCTCACCGGCTCGCTGACCATCGAGGGCGTGAAGATGAGCAAGTCGCTCGGCAACTTCGTCACGATCAAGGACGCGCTGAGAGCCCACCGGGCTGAAGTCATCCGGATGTTCATCCTGACCACGCACTACGCGAATCCTATCGACTACAGCGAGGTCGCCATCGAGTCGGCGGAGAAAGGCTGGGAGCGGCTGATGGGTGCGGTGCAGCTCACCCGGCAGCAGCTTGGCAGCGCGCCGGAGGGTTCAGCGCCGGAGGGCTTCCAGAGCGTCATCGCCGAGCACCGCCAGCGCTTCCTCGCCGCGATGGACGACGACTTCAACGCGCCGCTGGCCATCGGCGTGCTGCAGGACTTCACGCGGGAGGTCAACACGCTGCTCAACAGCGGGGAGACGGTGGGCCGCGACACGCTGGACGCCATCGACGCAGTGTACCGCGAGCTGGGGGGCGACGTGCTCGGCATTATCCCCGACGAGATCGCCGGGGCAGGCGCGGACGCCGGGCGGCAGGCCGAGCTGATCCAGCTTCTGATCGAGATGCGTGCCGAGGCCCGCGCCAACCGCGAGTGGGCCCGCGCCGACCAGATCCGCGACCGGCTGGCCGAGATCGGCGTGATCCTTGAGGACCGCCCCGATGGGACGGTGTACAAGATCGAGGCGTAGTCAGCGCTGTCCCGGTTGGTAGGGGCGGGTCTCAGACCCGCCCCTACCTGAACGCGCGAATCGGGTAGAATGATCGTCGTAGTAGGGGCGCAGCATGCTGCGCCCCTACCGGTTATAGTGCGTCCGGCGGAAGGGGTAAGTCATGGAATTTCTCTACGGGCGGCGGCCTGTGTACGAGGCGCTTGTCGCCAACCGGCGGCACATCCGGCGGGTGATCGTCGCGGAGGGGGCCGACGAGAGCGGCACGCTCGCCGGGATCGTCGAGGATGCGCAGGCGCAGGGGGTGCGTGTCGAGCGGATGAACCGCCGCTGGCTCGACCAGCGGGTCGATGGCGCCAACCATCAGGGCGTGCTGATCGAGGTCGGCGATTACCCCTACGGCAGCCTGGCCGATCTGCTGGAGCGCGCCGCCGAGCGCCGCGAGCCGCCGTTTCTGCTGCTGCTCGACCTCATCCAGGATGTGCAGAACGTCGGGACACTGCTGCGCGCCGCCGAAGCCGTCGGGGCGCATGGCGTCGTGATCCAGGAGCGCCGGGCGGCGAGCGTTACGCCGGCGGTGGTCAGCGCATCCTCCGGCGCGGTGGAGCACCTGATCGTCGCGCGGGAGAAGAACCTCGCCCGCACGATGGAGGAGCTCAAGGCCAACGACGTGTGGCTGTACGGGCTGGACCTGGGCGAGGATGCGGTGCGCTACGACCTCGCCGACCTGAGCGGCAGCGTCGGGCTGGTGGTCGGCAGCGAGGGCGAGGGCCTGCGGCGGCTGGTGCGCGAGACGTGCGACGCCATCATCTACCTGCCGATGCGGGGCAACGTCGAGAGCCTCAACGCCTCGGTCGCGGGGAGCATCGCGCTGTTTGCGGCGTGGCAGGCTCGGGGCTTCGCCGGGGAGCTGTAGGCCGGGCCTTATTCCTCGGCGGGCGGGCGCGCTAGCGCCGTGCTGATGGTCGAGAGCACGATTGCCGCGACGAGTGCCGCCATCCCCATGCCGGCGCGCCAGCCCGCCGACGCCGGGAAGGCCAGCCCAGGGTTGATGGCGTGCACGTCGGGGTCATCGCCGTGAACGACGACGGGCAGCGGGCCGCCCTGCCCCGGCAGCGCACGATAGAGCCGCCGCGTCACGACCTGCTCGCCGGTCCGCATCTGGCCTTCGGCGTTGGGGAAGGCGTAGCGCACGACGTGCGTTTCCACGTCGAAGGGCAGCAGGCGGTCAGGCCGCTGCTCGACGAGCTTCTCCGTCACCACCCCGCCTGTCACCCACGAGTTGGCCGTGAGCCGCAGCGGGATCTCGACGCGGCGGTAGGCGGTGTACAGCAACCCCAGCGCGCCGGCGAGCAGCACGACGGACAGGATGATACCGATCAGAGCGGTGGTTCGCCGTGACACAGGCCGCTACTCTCCCATAATCTGTACGACGAGCTGCCGGCGGCGCGAGCGCACGTCGAAGTCCACGTAGATGATCTGCTGCCACGTGCCGAGCGTGAGCTGCCGCCCGCTGAACGGCACCGTGAGGCTCGGGCCGAGCAGCGCCGCGCGCACGTGGCTGTGCCCGTTGCCGTCGTGCCAGCGCTGGTTGTGCCGGTACTCGCGGTCAGGGCCGGCGATCTCGTCGAAGAGCCGCCCGAAGTCGGAGAGCGCGCCGCTCTCATACTCGATGGTCGTCAGCGCACTCGTCGCGCTCGGTGCGAAGACCGTCACGATGCCGTCTTTCAGCCCGCTCTCGCGGACGTGCCGCGCTACCTCGGCGGTAATGTCGTGCATATCGGCGTGGCCTGTGGTGCTGAGCTCGATATGCCGGGTTACGACCACCCCTCGCCCTCCCCTGACTCCTCGGACCTCTTGCTCACGTCGGCGATCTGCGCGCCGGTCACCTCGATAAGCGCCGCCGGCTCAAGCCGCAGGTTGAGCCCGCGCTGCCCCGCGCTCACGATGATGAACGGCAGCGCCGGGGCCGCCTCGTCGATATACACGTCGAAGCCCCGGTTGAGCAGCGCCAGCGCCGAGATGCCGCCGGTCTGCAGGCCGGTGAGCTTCTCCGCCTCGGCGTGCGCCGCCATGCGCGCCTTCTTCGCCCCGGCAACTTCTGCCAGCTTCTTGAGGTCGAGCGTGGCGTCCGCCGCGATCATAACCAGCATCGGCTTGAAGCCGGGCTCGTCCACGCGGGCGACCAGCGTCTTGTACACGTGATCGGGCGGGACGCCAGCCACCTGCGCGACCCCCGCCGCGTCGTGAATCTCGGACGAGAACTCGATGACCTCGTAAGGCACGCGCTGCCCCTCCAGCACGCGCATCGCCAGTGTCTTCTTGACCTTCTTTCCCATAACGGCAGGCTAATCCCCAATCTCCCCGACATCACGCGCCGACACCGCGCACCGCAGGCCGAGGCTCGGCGCTTCCGTCGAGGGGTCAAGCGGCCAGCGCAGCCGGGCGTCGAAGAACTCCGGGCTGCCGAGGTCCCACGCGCCGCCTCGGATCACGCGGGCCTCGCCCGTCCGCGGGCCCGGCGGGTTCTCCTCGGGGGAGTCGGCATAATAATCTTCCTCGTACCAGTCAGCCGTCCACTCCCAGACGTTGCCCACCATGTTCAGCGCGCCGACGCTGCTCGCGCCCTGGGGAAGCGCGCCGGCAGGGGCCGTCAGCGGCCAGCCGTCGTCTGGCGCGGCATCGGAGCGGCGCTGCGGGCAGCTCTCGTCGCAGGTATTCAGGCGTGAGGGCTCCCAATCGTCGCCCCACGGGTAGATGGTCGCTGTGTTGCGCTGGGGGTCCCAGCGGGCGGCCATCTCCCACTCTGCCTCGGTGGGCAGGCGCGCCCCGCGCCACGCACAGTAGATGCTTGCAGCTTCCCAGTTTACATTCACGACCGGGTAGTCGGCGTACGCTTCGTTGCCATAATATGGCCCCTCAAAGGCGTCGGCTTCGGGCGGCGGCAGGCACGCGCCCTCCAGCACACAGACCTCCCACTGGGCGTTGGTTACTTCCAGCCGGTCGATGTAGAAGGCGTCGAGCGAGACGTCGTGCTCTGGCTCGGCGGGCCCGCCGCCCATCGCGAATGTTCCCGCAGGCACCAGGACCATGTCCGCGCCGCGCTGGACGATGCCCGTGCTGCTGCGGACGACCGCGGCGGTCGCCGTGGGCAGCGGCGGAACCGGCGTGCCGGCGGGTGGCGAGGTTGGCTCATTGGCCGCCGCGAGCGTGCTGGCTGCCTCGTCGCCGCGCTCAGTCGGCGCAACGGTGACGCTAGCGACCACAGCGAGCGCTGATTCCGGCTCCCCGACGCCGCCCTCAGGCGTGGGGGTGACCCGGGCCGGCACGAAGGGCAGGTAGGCGAGCAGCCCGCCCGGCGGCACACCCGTCGCCAGGATTGCGATGATGGCTCCTACCCCGATCAGCAGCAGTGCCAGCAGCAAGCCGAGCCACCGGGCAAACCTGCTGCGCCGCCCGCGAGGCCGCACAGACGGAGCTGCAGGCGTGGCTTCGATCACAGGCGCAGGCTCGGCTTCGTCCGGGTAGAACTCGAAGAGATCGACTCCCAGCGGCTCCGGCGCGGGCAGTGCCTCCGTCTCTTCCTCTACGACAGCCGATTCGTATACCAGCGCGGGGGCAGGCGGCGGAGCAGCAGCCTCGGGTTCGGGCAGAGGCGCTTCGTCCGGCACCTCCTCTTGGGCCTCCGCAACTACTTCGGCGGGGGGCTCATCCTCAAACCAGGCCTGATCCCAGGCGGCGGGCTCGGGGCGCGGCTGCTCCTCGACGGTAGTGAAGAAGTCGAACGGGTCCGCGGCAGGCGGTGAGGCGGCAGGCTCGGGCTCCTCGAAGATCGGGCGTGAGACAGGAGTCGCATCCTCTTCAACCGGCGGCTCTGCATCCCACCATGGGGGCAGAACGGGCTCTTCAGGTTCCGGCGCTGCTTCGGGCGGGGGCTCAACTGGCGCAGCCGGTTCCGCCGGCGCTTCCTCTGCCGGCTCCGGGGGTGCAGGGCGTGCAGCCGGGCGCTGCGCGAAGTACACGCGCACCATCGCGTGCTCGCCGTCGGGCTGCTCCTCGCCTCCGGCGCTGGCCTCGGTTGTGAAGTCCTCGGGGTACTCGTCTGCCATGGGGCCGTCCTCGCTGCGCGTGCTTGCTCCTGCCTACCGCAAGTTTAAGCCAGTGTGAGATGCGCGGCAAGCGGTGCAGGGTACTTTAGTCCTGAATATGAAGCGGCCCGGGCCTGTTCGGATGGTGACGGGCCCGGGCCGGTACGAACGAAGTCAGCAGCAGCTAGCGCACGAAGATCCCCGGCGCGTTCCAGGCGCTCGACTGCAGCACCGCGAGCAGCGTAGGGACGTAGGCGATCAGGATCAGCACGATCGCCCCGCCGATCCACACCCGCCAGCGGTCCAGCACAGCGGGCGCGTGCTCCGGCCCGGAGAGCGCCTCGGCGAGCGGCATGTCGAGGTCCTCCGCCGTGCCCTTCTTCATCAGGAACGTGCCGATCACGTTGGTGAAGTACAGCGCGCCGCTGATGAACAGGATCGAGCCGCCGATGGCTGTCAGCCACATGGCCGTTTCGAAGCCGCCCAGCCCGCGGTCCGCCGTCGCCTCGATGATCTGCTGCGTGTAGGCCGCCTCGGAGAACGGCACGCGGCGCGGCGCGCCGAGCAGCCCCGCCCAGTGCATGCCGCGGCCAAACAGCACCATGCCGATGAACCACGTCCACGCCTGGCCCAGCCCCACCCAGCGGCTGAACAGCCGCCGCTTCGTGATGTAGGGCAGCAGCCAGTAGCTGATCCCCATGAACGACAGCGTGGACGCCGTGCCGACCGTCAGGTGGAAGTGCCCCGGCACCCAGGTCGTGTTATGAACGACGAGGTTGATCGAGTACGAGGCGTTCAGCACGCCGCTGATGCCGCCCGCCGCGAAGATGATCATGGCGAGGAGCTGTGCGACCAGCGCCGGGTCGCCCCAGGGCAGCTTGAGGATCCACTGCACCAGGCCGCGCCCGCCGCGCTGCTTGCCGCTGTGCTCCAGCGAGGCCATGATGGTGAAGGCGGTGATCAGGCTGGGGAATGTCACGGCGTAGGTGAAGACGGCGTGCAGGCCCTTCCAGCCTTCCCCGATGCCGGGGTCGGTGTACTGGTGGTGCAGCCCCACGGGCACCGAGAACAGGATGAACAGCATGAACACCAGCCGGGCGAGCGGGTCGGAGAACAGCTTGCCGCCCGCCTGCCGGGGAATCATCGAGTACCACGAGACGTAGGCGGGCAGCAGCCAGAAGTACACCAGCGGGTGCCCGAAATACCAGAACAGCGTCCGGGCCAGCAGCGGGTTCGTCGCCTCGATCCAGCCCAGCGCCCAGGGGATGATGGTGATGAACATCTCCGCCGCCACGCCGATGGTCGCGATGTCCCACACGATCCACGTGGTGAGCGTCGCGACGGTCGCGATGGGCGTCTTCTCGCCGGGGTTCTCGCGCCGCCAGGCGCTCCACGTGAGGTAGTGGTTGGCCGACTGTACCCACGTGCCGACAATGATCAGCGTCAGGCCGATGTAGTGCAGCGCGTGGGCGCGCATCGGCACGTAGAACGTGTACAGCACGCTCGCGTTGCCGCTGAGCATCGCCCAGGCAGCCATGAGCAGGCCGACGGTCATGATCCCGAACGCGATCCACATCATCGGGACGCTGTAGATGGGCCGCTTCAGCGACCGCGTGATGGTCAGCAGCAGGAAGCCGCTGATGAAGTACGTCGTCCAGACGAGCGCGTTCAGCACGCCGTGCAGGGTCAGAGCCTTATAGTACGGGCCGAGAATCGGGATCGGGTAGAAGTTGATCCCGGCATGTTCCAGCGCCTGGAACAGCCCCACGATACCCGCCAGCGCCAGCGCGCCGAACGCGATGATGAGAAACCACAGGGCCACGCGGCGCTCCGGGCCGTAATCGTACGCCGGAGTGTCGGGCGTGGCAGCGTATGCCGCGGTATTTACGCCAGCCATGAGTTCGCTCCCCCTCAGGACCAGATGAGCTGGTGCCCGGCGGATGCCAGAACGATGGCGATCAGCACGAGCAGCAGGAAAATATTGGTAATGACGAACAGCTTAATGGCCTGCTTGCGGCCCGGGTCGCGGAGCAGCCGGACGCTGTGCACCAGCATCAGCCCGGTGATCGCCGCGGTAGGCAGCAGGTAGGGCAGCCCGAGCGCGGGGCGCACTGCCAGCAGCAGCGCCGCCAGCCCGGTGCTCGCGGAGTGGATGAAGATCCACCAGGCGGTGTGCGTGTCTGCCGTGGTCACGGGCAGCATCGGGAAGTCCGCCGCGGCGTAGTCGTCCTTGTAGAACAGCGCCAGCGCCCAGAAGTGCGCGGGCGTCCACAGGAAGAGCAGCAGCGCCAGCACGATCACGCCGGGGTCCGACGCGGCGTTCACCGCCGCGCCGCCGGTCATCACCGCCATGCTGCCCGCCGCGCCGCCGATTACGATGTTCAGCACGCTGCGCGGCTTGAGCCACAGGGTGTAGATGCCGACGTAGATCGCCGCGCCGAGCGCCAGGTACAGCGCCATCAGCGGATTCCAGGGCAGTGTCGAGACAACCGCCAGCACGATCATCCCCACCGCTATCCACAGGATCAGCGTGGGGCGCTCGATCTCGCCGGCAGGCAGCGGGCGCTTGCGGGTGCGCCGCATGAGGGTGTCGCCCTCGCGCTCGATGTACTGGTTGATCGCCGACGCACCGCCCGCCGCCAGCGTGCCCGTCACGACGACGGCGAGCAGCGTGCGCAGCGAGGGTACGCCCTGCGCCCCGAGAAACGCCCCGCCGAGCGCCGCCGCCAGCAGCAGCACGACGATGCGCAGCTTAAACAGAGAGACTACCGTACGGGCCAGCTCGCGGAGCGTTAGCCGCGCCTGCCGGGTCGAGACAATCTGAGAATCCATCGCCATAGCTGCCCTATTCCCCTGCTACCTCTGTATCGGTCACCTGGACGAGCCCGCTCATGGCGTGGTGAAGCGCCCCGCAGTACTCGTGGCAGTAAAACTGGTACGTCCCGCTCTCGTTGAACGTGTGCGTCACCTCGGAAACCTGCCCCGGGATGACCATGATGTTCACATTCGTATCCATGATCTTGAAGCCATGGATGATGTCCTTGCTGGTCAGGAAGAAGGTCACCTCCGACCCGCGCGGCACGGTGATCTGGTTCGGGGTGAACTGCCAGGTCTGCACGACGACGTGTGCCTCGTACCGGCCCGGGTAGATCTCGCGCAGCCCTGGCTCCGAGAAGCCCGGCGCGCTGTCTACCGTGCGCGGGTCGATCTGCTCGACCGCGCCCGGTAGCTGGATGCCCAGCCCGAACACCGCAATCACGACCGCTGCGGCGAACACCCCCATCATCACCGCCGCGAGCCGTATGAACAACCCCTCGTACTGGTCGATGTGCATGGTCGCGATTTACCTCCGGGCCAACAAGTCGGCGAAGTAGACCAGGCCCCAGGTCGAGGCGAAGATAAAGATATAGAGGACCAGCAGGAACAGAGTCCCGATGGGCCGGAACTCTTGCTCCTCCTCGCTCTCCTCCGCTTCGGGGCTGCGCGCCCACACTTCACGTTCCGTCACTGTCCGTCCTCCTGCTGTCGTGGGTGGCAAAGAGCCCGCCGGGGCGGGCGTCTACGGGTAGCACAGGAACAGGTGCGCAGCCTCGTTGACCACGCGTTCCGCCCCGGTGCTCTCCCGCTCGCGGATAATCATGTTCACATCCCGCACGGCGATGTCAATATCAAGCGGCGCCTTGTACTCCGCGCGGATAATGTTCTGCTCGTCCACCAGAATGTAGCGTTCGGCCTGCAGGTAAGCGACCTCGCCGGGCGCGGGCTCCGCGTCGAGCCGCTCGCGGAGCTCAGGGCGGCTCACCAGCAGGTCGGCTGCCGGCACCGCCTCGTAATACACGCCGAACCCCTGCCCGATCACGCGCTTCACGTCGGGGTCTGGCCCGCCGAGCAGCAGCCAGTTGCCAGCGTCGTGCGCTTGGGCCAGCGCCTGCCGCGCCTCGCGTGTGTCACGCGCCTCGTCGTACAGGATCAGCGCCAGGTCCAGCTCCGAGCCGCCCCCCTCCGCCGCGAGCGCCGCCTCCAGCGCCTTGAAGTCGGCGATGGTCTGCTCCAGCCGCCCGGTGAAATCGCCGCTCGTGCCGAAGCCGAACAGCGTCAGCCGCCCGGCCTGCGTGCGGTCGCTCACGAGCTGGCCTTCCTGGTCGGTCAGGGCGTAGGGCGGCCCATCGGCCATCCGCGGGATCACCTTGACGGGCTGGAAGACGACGAAAGCCGTCATGCCTGCCAGTATCAGGCCGGCGGCGGCGATCAACCAGCTTACCGGGCGCGAGAGGAAGCTCAGCACGGGCGCGTCCTCCGGCTCACGGGTAGGCCCTGATCGCGTGGGCGGCCTGCCATACAGGCTGCGCCAGCGGCGGTGCATTCTTCTCGCGCACCACCAGTTCGATGTCACGCATGACCTCGTCGAGGTTCAGCATCTGGTGGTACTCCGACCGGATCTGCCCGTCTTCGTCGACCAGCACAAACACCGTCGCGTGGACGAAGTCGTATCCCTCGTGTGCGTGATCAGCGTCATGCGGTGCATTCTCCGCCTCGACCTTCTCGAAGTAGACGCCGAACTCGCCGCCGACGAGCTGCTTGATCGCGATCAGCTCGCCCGTCAGCCAGTGCCAGCCGCCCTCCACCGCGCCGAACTTGCGGCTCTCGGCGAGCAGACGCTCGGGCGTATCGCGCTCGGGGTCAAACGTGATCGTGACGAGTACCACGTCCTCGCCGAGCCAGCGCTTGTCTTCGAGGCGCTGCTGCACCTGCATCATCTGGGCGGTCATCGCCGGGCAGACTGTCTCGCAGCTTGTGTAGACGAAGTCGTACAGCACCACTTTGCCGCGCAGGTCGTCACTGCCCAGCGGCTGGCCCTGCGGATCGGTCAGCGTGTACGACGGGGCGGCTCCCAGGCGGGGCAGAACTTTTACCGGCCTGGCCAGCATGAAGCCCGTGGCCAGCAGCCCCAGCACCAGCACGGCGACCAGCGCCGCGCGCAGCCCGCCCCAGCCGGGCCGGGCCTGCCGGTCGCTCTGCGCCGTGATCGCGTCCGTGATCATGAGGTGTGCTGCTCTCCCCCGCTGCCTGCCGGGGCGACGTAGCGATCCGCGGCGAGCGCCGCCAGGCTGACGGTCTCCAGCTCCTGCCGGAGCATTTGCTGGATGCGGACCCAGGCGCCGTGCGCCGGGCAAACGGTACTCCGCGAGCAGTCGCCGCGCCCCAGAATGCAGTCGGTAACGGTTATCGGCCCCTCGACCGCTTCGATGATGTGGCGCAGCGTGATCTCGTCTGCCGGCAGGGCGAGCGTGATGCCGCCTGTGCGTCCGACAGCCGTCTTGACGAGGCCGCCGCGCTTCAAATCACCAATGACTTTGACGAGAAAAGGCCGGGGAATCAACATCGCCGCCCCGATGTCGGGCGTCGAGATGTACGCGTCCTCAGGAGCCTGCGCAATCGCGACCATGGTCCGGATGGCGTAATCGGTGCGGCGGTTAATCCGAAGCATGAGAATATCATATCCAATGTAGACCAAGATAGTCAATATTAATTTGGGGAAGAAGTGGAGGAAAGTGCAGGTGATGGGAGTCGCGGGTGTAATGCAGGTGTTAGTGGGGAGACAGTGTGGGCCTGCCTGGAATCAAGCGGTAGGCTGTAGCGGTAGGTGCTGCCCGCCGGGCACCGCCTGAGAATGGAATTCTCAGGTTAACGAAGATACGTCGCCTGAAGGCGACCGTTAGTTGTCGCGCCAACTAACAGGCCGGCTTCAACCGGCGCATCATGGGTAGCCTGATGCTTCAGCATCAGGCAGGGGGCTGGGTGGGGGTTCAGATTCTCCGGCGCGCCCTCCCTCCGCCCCGGCAACTTGTAGCCCTTTCCGAGCGTATTTATACTCAGAGGCAAGTGTGGGAAAATGCCGTGGCTGGCGGGTTCGCCGCCACCGGGAAAGGACGTCGAATGCCTGACCAAGAGCCCAGGCAGACCCAGATCGAACCGCGCAGCCGGCGGCAGCGCAGCGTCCAGCGTCCGCCCGAGGAGCAGGTTGGGCTGCTGCGCGGCCTGTATGAGCGCGCCGTGCTCACCTGGAAGCTGCTGTGGGATAGACGCGTCGGCTTCTGGCCCAAGCTAATCCCGTTCCTCGGGCTCGTGTACCTGCTCTCGCCGGTAGACCTGCTGCCCGAGCTGCTCATCGGGGCGTTGGGGCCTCTCGTCGCCCTCGACGACATCGGTGTGGCGACACTGGTGCTCAACCTGTTTGTGCAGGCCGCCCCGCCCGATGTAGTGAGCGAGTATCTGCGCGAGATGCGGGGCCGCCGCTTCTCGCCGGACGACGAAGACGTGATCGACAGCACGGCGGAAGAAGTCGACTGGTAGGGCACGGGGCAAGAGATCGGCAGGGCGCGGTTGAACACCGCGCCCTGTTTGTGTGTTAGCAGCCCGCGCTCAGCGCGCGCTCCACGGAACTTGCAGCAGGATGGCGACGACTGCCGCGATCTCCGCCAACAGCACGCCTGCCAGTGCCAGCACGAGCAGCTTCAAGCCGGCAGGCGTTCTGGTGTCCTCCACAGGGCCTTTAATGTCGTCCGGCGTCATGCGGGCTACTCACGCAGCTAGAAGAGGCTGAGCTGCTGGAAATCGTCAGGAGCGGGCGGCTCCTCCTCGACCTGCTCGACTCTCGGCTCGTCTTCGCTGCGAGCCTCCATCACCTTCGCCACGAAATCGGGCAGCTTGCGGAAGTCCTCCTCAACCGCCCGGCGCAGGCTCGGCTGGTGGAGCGCCGCCGCCGGGTGAAAGAACGGCACGATCAGCCTGCCGTCCGCCTGCCGCGCCTGCCCGTGGATGCGCGAGATGCGCGCCGACGGGAACCAGCGCGCCATGCTGAAGCGCCCCAGCGTGACGATCACCTTCGGGTTGATCATCTCGATCTGGCGTTCGAGATAGCCGCTGCAAGCCTGGATCTCCTGTGGCTCGGGGTCCCGGTTGCCCGGCGGGCGGCACTTCACGACGTTGGTGATGTACACGTCCTCGCGGTTGAGGCCGATCTCGGCTAACAGCTCGCCGAGCAGGTTTCCCGCCGGGCCGACGAACGGCCTGCCCGACTGGTCTTCGCGAAAGCCCGGCCCCTCGCCGATGAACATGATACTCGCCTTCGGCGAACCCTCGCCGGGCACAGCCCGCGTGCGCGCCCGGTGCAGAGGGCACAGCTTGCACGTCGAGACTTCTGCGGCCACGTTATCGAGACTGTCTACCACCCCAGTCCTCCTGTTACCCCTGGCATACGTCTTGGCGGCACCCACCCATTATAGGCGATTTTGTTCAAAAATCAGATCTCGGTGAAAATAGGCGCATGATTTCGTGGCTCTGAGCTGTGGGTGAGGCAGGGCCACCCCTCAACAAACCGCGAGACGACTTCATGCCGCCTGCCAGCCGGCTCCCTGTTATCTGGTTGCGGCGAGCTCTTGCCCTGCTGCTCGCCGCCGCGCTTCTGACGCCAGTTCTCGTCGCGCGCAGCATGCCGGGCGAGAGCCCACCGCGCCTGCCCCGCGTCGAGTCGCAGCGAGTCGAGCTGCTCGGGCGCGTCGGCGGGCTGGTGACGGCGGGCATCCCGCTGTCGTCGGGCAGCGTGCTCATGGCGGAGGGCTCGTCGCTCGTGCGGCTGGAGCTGACCGCGTCGAGCTCCCGCGTGCTCGACCAGGTGGACCTGGATCACGGCATCATCCTCGACGTGGTGGAAACCGACCGCTTCGTCTACGCGCTGACGGAGGAAGGCGTGCTTGCGCTGCGCCCGCGAGGGCGCGGCCTGCCGCAGATCGCCGGCTTTATGCCCGGCAGCGGCCAGGCGCTCGCCGCGCGGGATGGCGTGGTCGTCGTTGCCGCGCGCGAGGCGGGGCTGCGCGTGCTGACCGTCGCGGGGAACGGCAACGTTGAGACGGCAACTGTGCTCCCGCTGGGCGGCCCCGCGCTGGATGTCGAGCTCTCGCCGGATGGGCAGACCGCCTATGTCGCGGGGGGCGGCTCGGGCGTGCACCTCGTCGACCTCTCCGACCCGGCTGCGCCGCGGCAGTACGGCGCGCTGCCCCAGCTCACTCCCGCCGACGCCGTAGGGACCGCCGGCTCGCTGATCGTCGTGGGCAGCGAGGAGCGCACGGTTATTGCCGACCCGGCAGGCGGGGCTGAGGCGGTGGTCGGCGTGTACAGCCCGCTGCGCGGCGGGCGGCGCATCGTGATGGATGCCGGGCACGTTTACGTCGCCGACGCCGCCGACGGCGTGAAGATTCTCCGGCTGGCTGCGACGGACCATCTGCTGCAGGTCTACGGCGAGACGAACCGCCCCGCACTCGACGTGTGGCTGGAAGCCGCCCGGCTGTACGTCGTCGGGCCGGACGGCCTGCGCGTGCTGGCCGTAGACGATCCGGCGCACCCGCGCGAGATCGCCCTGCTGCCCCTGCCCGGCGAGCCGCAGGGGCTGGCGCTGGGCATCGAGATGGCCTACGTGGCGCTCGGGTCCGAGGGCCTCGCCGAGATCGACCTCAGCGACCCGATGGCCCCGCGTCTGCGGCGGCTCGTGCCCCTTCCCGGCGCCATACATGATGTGCTGGTCGACGGGCGCGTGCTGTATGCCGCTGCCGGAGAAGTAGGCATCATCGCCCTCGACCTCGACTTGCTGGGCAGCGGCACGCCCCGCGAGCCGTTCGCCCTGCCCGGCCCGGCGCTCGACCTTGCTGTGCGGGGGAACTCGCTGTTTGTCGCGGGCGGCGAAGCCGGGCTGATCGGCGTTGACCTGAGCTACCCCGGCACGACTTCGCTGGCCGGCGTGCTGCCCCCTGCCGACGGCGAAGTCATCGAGAGCATCATGATCAGCGGCAAGCGCGCTTACCTGGGCGCGGGCGACAGCATGGTCGTGGCGGATGTGTCATACGCCAACTCGATGGGGCGGCTGGCCCGCGTCCGCGAGCCGGCGCACCACATCGCCTCG
This sequence comes from uncultured Anaerolineae bacterium, assembly GCA_964506005.1. Lineage (GTDB taxonomy): Bacteria > Chloroflexota > Anaerolineae > Aggregatilineales > UBA3940 > UBA3940. The sequence continues at coordinate 24,873 of CAZDLX010000021.1, forward strand.
CGCGGCGTGTACCTGTACGCCGTGCACGACGACCAGCTCGCCGTGTACGACGCTCGCGCCACCGCCGAGCCGGTCTTCATGCGCCGCTACACGGCGCTGGGTCATGTCAGCCACATCACCTCGGAGGGCGAGCGCGTCTACCTCTCCGGCGCGGGTGACGGGCCGCCGCTCGTCGTACTCGGGCTTGGCTTCCCGGATGCGCCGGTCGAGCTTGACAGCCTGCCAGGTACCGGGGAGGCACACCGCGCCTGGCCTCACGGCGGCGAAGTCTGGCTGGCGCGCGGCTACGGCGGGCTTGCTCGCTATACCTTCGGCGAGGGCGGCGTGCTCGTGCCGCGCGGTGAGTACAGCGTCAGCGGCGAGGTCGGCAGCATCGCGGCGGAGGACAGCCGCCTGCTCGTCGGGGGGCGCACCGGCTGGGCGCTGCTCGGGGCGGCGGATGGTGGGCTGCCTGCGGCGCTGGCCCGCGCGCCCGACGCGCTGCCCGTGCGCGGGCTGTCGCTCAGCAATGGCCTGATCGGCGTGGCGGCGGGTGAGAGCGGCGTGGCGCTGTACGGGCTGGACGCTGCCAACCACCCCGCGCCGGTCGCCCAGCGCGAGGTGCGCGGCGCTGCGACCGGCATCGCCGTGGACGACCGCTTCGCCTACGTCGCCGATGCGGATGGCCTCGCCATCTACGACAACCGCTACCTCCAGCCCGTGACGAGCGTCGCCATGCCTGCCCCCGCCAGCGACATCGTGCGGCGCGGCGCACTGGCCTACTTCCCGCTGGCGGACGGGCAGCTTGCCATCGTTGATCTCGCCGACCCCACCGGCGGGCTGCGCGTGCACAGTATTTACCGCACCGACTGGCCCGCCGATCTGCTCACCACACCCGACGGCGAGACGATCTACGTGCTCACGGACGAGCGTCTCACCCGGCTGCGCACCTCGCGGCTCGACGAGGTTATCTCCGTAGGCTTCACCAACCTGCCCGAGCCGGCGCTGCGAGCCGGCTTCGCGGGTGACTGGCTGTGGACGCTCCAGCCCGGCGAGGCCATCCATCTGTACAACCCCGAGCAGATGCCCGAGCGCGAGCCCGAGCACCGCCGCGCGGTGCCGACACGCGGCCTGGACATGGTCTTCGACCCGCCGTTCGCCTACCTGGCGCTCGGGGAGGCGGGCCTGGCGGTGATCGACGTCACCGTGCCGGAGGCGGAGATCGTGTTCCACGCCGAGCCGGTCAACGCCGTGTACCGCGCAGGCGACGTGCTGTTCGCGGTAGGCCGCTCGCTGACCGCCTGGGACATCCGCCAGCGCGCCGCGCCGGTTCTGCTGAGCGAGTTGGCGCTCGCCGCACCGGGCCGCCACATCGACCCGGCCCCGGACGGCCTGCTCGTCAGCCTCGCGACTGGCATGGCGCTGGTTAGCTGGGATGGCGCTTCGCTGGGGCAGATCGGGCAGCTCGTCGCGGCGGGGCAGGTCAACCAGGGCGTGCAGATGGGCGACCGCGCCTTCCTGGCGCTGCACAACGGCGGTCTGCTCGTGGTGGACGTGTCGAACCCCGCCGAGCCCGTCCGCCTGTACAGCTACACGTCCCCTGCCGGGCAGTTCGTGAACGATCTGATTCCGCTTGGCGAAGGCACGCTCCTGGTGAGCTGGGAGGGCGGCGTCGAGGCGCTTGACGTGAGCCAGGTCAAACCCACACCCCGGCTGCTCGGCACGCTGCCCGCGGGCAGTGCGCCCGCGCTGGACTTCTCGCTCAGTGCCGACGGCGCGCGCGGGGCGCTGGCGCTCGGCGCGGATGGCGTCGTGCTGCTCGACCTCGGCACGCCAGACAGCCCGCAGATCACGGGCTTTGTGGACACGCCGGGAGAGGCGCGCCGCGTGGCGCTCAATGGCGGCAACCTGTTCGTCGCGGATGGCGTCTGCGGGCTGCGCGTCTTCGACGTGGCAGACCCGTTAACCCCCCATGAACGCGGCTACTGGCTGAGCAGCTATGCCAGCGACGTTTCGCTCAACACCCGTGGCGACATCTACCTTGCTGAAGCCAGCCAGCTTCTCACCCTGCGCTACGATGCCGGTGCGCCGCCCGAGCTGCCGCCTATCCCGCAGTTCCCCGAGCCGTTTGACCGCCGCGACGGCGTGCCGCTGGACGTGGATCTGGCGTGGGGGCCGGAGCCCGGCCCGTGCAATGCGCTGACGTACAATGTCCACTTCGGAGTCACAGACAATCCGCCCTTCCTCGGGCAGGTGCAGGGAACCCCGCTGCTGCAGGTGTCGAGCCTGGACGCGCTGCGGACCTACTACTGGCGGGTGGAGGCGATAGACCGGCAGGGCGACATGATCGAGGGGCCGGTGTGGCGCTTCACGACGGCGGTTGCCGACTACCCCGACAGCTTCCCGCCCGCGCCGCCACCGCTCGCCGACCGCCTGCAGCAGGACGCGGCAGTCCCGGTGCTGCTGGCACTCGCCGCGCTGCTGAGTATCGGGGCAGGCGCGCTCGTCTGGCTGCGCAGACGGGCGGCCCGGACGGGCAAGCCGCCGGATTGGACGTACCGGGATGACACTTAGCGCCGGGGTTTGAACCGCTCGCCGTCGCGCTCGATCTCGCGGATGCGCCGCTCCAGCTTGCTGCGCGGTAGCAGCACGGTGCGCCCGCAGCCCCCGCACTTGAGCCCGATGTCGGCGCCCAGCCGGTAGACGCGCCAGGCGTTCGCGCCGCAGGCGTGCGGCTTCTTGAGCGTGAGCACGTCGTCCAGGTGAAGCTCGATGGGCATATCAGCCGCCCTGCCGGTTGGCGGTCTGGACGATGGCGATGCCGGCCAGCGTGACGGCTCCGCCGACGATTTGCAGCGGCCCCAGCATCTCGCCGAGCAGCGGCGCGGCCAGCAGTGTCGCGAGCACGGGCTGCCCGAGCAGGGCGACGGCGACCAGCGATGCGCGCAGGTGGCCCAGGGCATAGTTGATGAGCAGCCAGCCCATCACCTGCGAGAGCAGCGCAATACCGACCATCGCCGCGTAGCTGCGCAGCGGCAGGCCGGTCACCGGGTTGTTCAGCGCCAGGTTGATCACCAGGAAAGCCGCTGCCCCCACTGCCGAGAACAGCCAGAGGTAGGTGAGGTTATCCACCTGCTTGCGAACTCGCTGCGTCAGCAGCAGGTAGGATGCATACATGAGCGCCCCGGCAAGGGCGAGCAGGTCTCCGATGCTGGCCGTAGAGCCGTCGAATCCATCGAGGCCGGTGAGGATCGCCGCCCCGGCCAGCGCCACGCCAAGCCCGAGCCAGTACCGCGCCCGCAGCCGCTCGCCAAAGAGCAGCCACGCGCCCAGCCCCACCCACAGCGAGGCTGTGTGATCCAGGAAGGTGGCGTTGGCGACGGTCGTCAGGTTGAGGGCTGCATTCCAGGCGAAGATGTTCGCGGCGAACACCAGCCCGCCGAGCACAGCCGGGGCCAGCAGCGAGCGTGGCAGCCGCGCGCGCCCGCGCCGCCAGTTGAGCAGAGCGGGCCCCGCGAGCACCAGGGCTGCCACCGTCATCCGGAACAGGCCGATAACGTCGCTGGTCGTATCGGCGAAGCGCACGAGGAGCGGCCCCACACCGATGCCCAGCACTCCGCCGAGCAGGGCGACGTAGGCACGCACCGGCGCGCTCGCCCGCACGCCAGGCTGTCCGGTCGGTCGTAGGGTCGTCGCTTCGGTGCTCGGTGGGGCCATCTCTGTGCCTGGGTCAGTGCGAGTGTGCAGGCGAGTATACCCGCCTGCCCGCGGGCAGGGCAATAACACCGCTGCCGGGAATCAGAAGAGGCGCCGCCCTTGCGGGTTGGCGCCTCTTGCGGTTGGCCAGTCTGTTTAGGCGGCTGACTGTGCCGCAGCCTGCTCGCGCTTCACGTTCTGGCGCAGGAAAAACTTGGTGACCTCGGCGGCGATGGACGGGACGAGCATCAGCGGGATGATCTCTGCCCAGTCGAGCCACGACAGCGGCTGCGTCTCGAAGATCGGGTTCAGGAACGGGATGTAGATCACGGCCAGCAGCAGCACCAGCGAAGCGAACACCGCGTACTGCATGTACTTGTTGCTGAGTACGCCGATCTGGAAGACCGAGTACAGCTCGCTGCGGGCGGTGTAGGCCCGGATGAGCTCGGAGAACGACAGCACGGTAAAGGCCACGCTGCGCGCCTCGTCGATACCGCCCTGCTGCATGCCCAGGAAGAAGCCGGTCAGCGTTACGGCGGTGATGAAGATGGTCTGCACGATCATGCCGGTCCGCATGACGCCGTCGATAATCGGCTCGTCGGGGTCGCGCGGCGGGCGGTCCATCACGTTCGGGTCGCCCCGTTCGACACCCAGCGCCAGCGCGGGCGCACCGTCCGTCAGCAGGTTCAGCCACAGAAGCTGGATAGGCGTGAGGATCGTCGGGTAGCCGAGCAGCGTGCCGATGAAGATCACGGAGATCTCCGCCAGGTTACAGCTCAGCAGGAACGACACGAACTTGCGGATGTTGTCGTAGATGATCCGCCCCTGCTCCACGGCGTTGACGATGCTCACGTAGTTGTCGTCGGTGAGCACCATGTCAGCCGTTTCTTTCGTGACGTCCGTGCCGGTGATGCCCATCGCCACGCCGATGCTGGCGCGCTTCAGGGCGGGCGCATCGTTCACGCCGTCACCTGTCATCGCGACGACGTAGTCGCGCTTGCGGAAGGCGTCGACGATGCGAACTTTGTGCTCGGGGGAGACGCGGGCGAACACGTCCACGTCCTCCACGTGCCGCACGAGCTCTTCGTCGCTCATCTCGCTGAGCTGCTGCCCGGTGATGACCTCACCGCCGGGCCGGATCAGACCGATCTGCTCCCCGATGGCGCGCGCGGTGTCCGGGTAGTCGCCGGTGACCATCACCGTACGGATGCCGGCGTCCCGCGCGTGCTGGATGGCATCGGCCACCTCGGCGCGCGGCGGGTCGATCATGCCGATCAGCCCGATCAGTGTGAGCCCCTGCTCGTGTTCGTGCGGGTCGAGCTCCTCGGGCCGCTGCTGGAACCGCCGCTGGGCAACGGCCAGCACGCGCAGCGCGTCGGAGGCCATCTGGCTGTTCGCTACGGCGATGCGGTCGCGAAGCTCGGGCGTCATCGGGACCTCTTCGCCCTCGTGGTATACGTGCGTCGAGAGGTCGAGGACGAAGTCAGGCGCGCCCTTGACAAAAAGCACATAGTCCCGCTCGCCGGGGATGCAGTCCGAAACCCGGGTCAGGGTGCTCATGCGCTTGCGGTTGGCATCAAAGGGGATCTCGTCGACGCGCGGGCACTGGGCCTCGATGGTCTCGCGGTCGATCCCTGCCTTTGCCGCGGCGACGACGAGCGCGCCTTCGGTCGGATCGCCGACCATGCGCACCGTTGGTCCGCCGCCGTTCACGGACTCGACTTCCAGCCGGGCATCGCTGGCAAGCAGCCCGCCGATCAGCAGCTGCCGGGCGTCGGGGATGTCGTTGACGTCGATTCGCTCGCCGTTCAGGAAAAACTCGCCGTGGGGCATGTAACCTCGCCCGGCGATTTCAATGTCCTTACCCAGAACCGACAGCCGCACGGCGGTCATCTCGTTCTGGGTCAGCGTGCCGGTCTTATCCGAGCAGATGGCCGAGGCGCTGCCCAGCGTCTCGACAGCAGGCAGGCGGCGGATGAGCGCGTTGCGCTTCACCATCTCGCGCATGCCGAGCGCCA
>CAZDLX010000022.1:0-30295 GCA_964506005.1 uncultured Anaerolineae bacterium
TGATGCGGACGAGCGCGGGCTGCAACTGCTCGGGGAAAGACCAGCCCTTGAGAATCTCTTCCGGGTCTCCCTCGCCGGTGGGCCCGCTGGAGAACAGCCATACGTCACGCGCGGCGAGCGCCTCCTCCTGCGCTTCGAGGAGCTGGGCCGCTTCCTTGCGCCACTGGCCCGCATACACTGCACTGCCGAGCACGACCGCGCCATACGGCGCGAGGTCGCTCACCTGATCGGCGGGCTTCACGTCTACAGCCAGCCCCGCGCGCTCCAGCACCTCGCCGATGCGCCGGGCGATCTCCGCCGTAGCGCCGTACTTGCTGCCGTATGCTACGAGCACTCTGTCCATCCTGCGTTTGCCTTTCTGCTCCAAGTCCAGATGCGGAGCGCGATCCAGCCGTTATGCTGGCATGATGCGACCAGGACCATGATGGCAGAAGGTTGACCTGGCATATAGTGCTAAACAGCGTGGATTCCGGTGCGATCTATCGCCTCAGGACGCGTGCGGGTGGTCGCGCACGACGGGCACCCGCGTGCGGATGAGCTTCTCGATGTCGCGCAGGTAGGGGCGCTCGCTCTCCTCGCAGAACGACAGCGCGACGCCCTCCGCGCCGGCGCGCCCCGTCCGCCCGATGCGGTGCACGTACGTTTCGGGCTCGTTGGGCAGGTCGAACTGGATCACGTGCGAGATGTCGTCCACATCGATGCCGCGGGCGGCGACGTCGGTCGCGACGAGCACGCGCGTCTTCCCGCTGCGGAAGTTCGCCAGCGCCTTCTGCCGCGCGGTCTGCGACTTGTTGCCGTGGATCGGCTCGGCGTTGATGCCCCGCCGCGACAGGTTCTTCACGACCCGGTTCGCCCCGTGCTTGGTCCGCGTGAAGACCAGCGCCCGCGTGATGTCGCCGTCACTCAGCAGGTGCTCCAGCAGCGCCTGCTTCTCCTTCTTGGGCACAAAGTACACAGCCTGCTCGATGGCCTCGACCGTCGGCTGCTCCGGCGTGACGGACACCTCGACTGGCTCCCGCAGGATGCTTTTGGCCAGATCGAGGATCTCGCGGGGCAGCGTGGCGGAGAACAGCAGAGTCTGCCGCCGGGTGGGCACCGCCTTCACGATGCGGCGCACGTCGTGGATAAAGCCCATGTCGAGCATCCGGTCGGCTTCGTCCAGCACCAGCACCTCGACCGCGTCGAGCTTCACGTGCCCCTGGCCCATCAGGTCGAGCAGGCGGCCCGGCGTCGCGACGACAACCTCCGGCCCGCGGCGCAGTGCGGCAACCTGCGGCGCCTGCCCGACGCCGCCGTAGATCACGGCGTTCTGCACGCCGCTGTAGCGGCCATACGTGCTGAAGCTCTCCCCGATCTGGATGGCCAGCTCGCGCGTCGGCGCGAGCACCAGTACGCGCACCGGGCTGCGGCCCCTGCCGTTCGTCCGCACCGGGTGGCTCTCCAGCCGCTGCAGGATTGGCAGCGCGAAGGCCGCCGTCTTGCCGGTGCCCGTCTGCGCGCAGCCCATGATGTCACGACCGGCCAGCACCTGCGGCACCGCCTGGTTCTGGATTGGCGTGGGCTGCTCGTAGCCCGCCGCCTCAACCGCCCGCAGCAGGCTGTCGTTGAGCCCCAGTGCGGCGAAATCGCCCGCGGATTCCGCACTCTCCGCACGGGCCGTGACACCCTCAAGCGGCAGCACCGCCACCGCCGAGGGGCCCTTCTTGCCACGCTCGACGTCGAACGCCACGCGGCTGCCGGGCTCGACTGCCCCGGCGGCATGGCTCTCCAGGTTGGACTGGTGCACAAACACGTCCTCACCGCCGCCGTCCGGCGTGATGAAGCCGTAGCCCTTCTTGTGACTAAACCAGTCGATTGTTCCGGTAAAACGCCTTGCTTCTGAAGCCATACGGTTAATAACGCCCTCTACTTCAACGCTCGCAAACAAAAAGCCCGGCCTTAATGCCGGGCTCGAAGTCTCAAGTCACTCGTACACGCACATTAGGAGGCTATTATACCCGGCTTTACGGGCAGCCGCCACATGCGCTAGGGTCTCGCCCAGGGCATATCCCCGCGGTCCAGCACGACGCGATCGGCCATAAAATCGCGCTGCTCGGTGTAGTCGGAGTGGTCGAGCGCCCACACCCACTCCCAGAACATGACGCCCTTGATCTTAGGGTAATGCTCGACGATGTCGGGCAGAAGCTGGTCGCTCAGGCTGTAAGCGGTGACCAGGTCTTCGGGGTTGCTATCACGCCCGCCGAACTCGTTGAGCATGAACGGCTTACCTGTTTCCACAAGCCTCTCGTAGCCGATGTCCAGGTCAAGCTGCTCTTCAATGCCCGCGCCGTACTTGTCCAGCCCGACGATGTCCACGTACTCATCGCCGGGGTAGCCCGACATGAGATGCCGGCGGTGGCTGCTGTTCATCGGGGCGTTGGGCGAGTAGACCCACAACAGGTTATCCAGACCGTGGTCCTCTTCCAGCCGTTCGTACAGGTCTCTCCACAGGTCGTCGAAACACCTGTCGTGATTCTCGTAGCCCCACCAGAACCAGTTGCCGTTCATCTCGTGGAAGGGCCGCCACAACAGCACGACCCCTGCCTCGTCAAGCTGCTGCAGGTAGCCCGCCAGCTCGTCAACTGCCTCCTGGTAGTTCTCGTTCTCGGGAATATCGCACAGTGTTTGCCCTTCCAGGTCAATATCGTCAACCCAGGCCCCGGTAACCGGATTCTCCATGTGGTAGCTCGCCGCGACGATATAGCCCTCACGGTGCTTGTCGATCAGCCAGTCGGTGACTTCCTGCATGCTGGCTGAGAGCGCGCCGAAGTCTGCGCCGGTCATCGCCGGATAGCGGCCCGTTTCCTGCTCGATGGTCTCAAGGCGCTCGTCGGCGGATTCAGGCGTGTTGCCATCGCCGAACAGCCCCCACTGCCCAACCAGGAACCGGCCATCCGGCACGTCTGCAATGGCCTCAAGCACTGCTTCCCGGTCGGCGGGAGCATAAGGCTCAGGCGTTGCGGTGGGTCTGGGAGTTGGCGGCACCAAGGTCGGGCGGCGGGTTGCAGTGGGAGCGGCTTCCTCCATTGGCTCGGCTTGCAGCGTCTCTTCCGCTTCTGGCTCAGGCTCCTGCGTCTGCTCAATCTCCCGGCAGGCAGCAAGGGCCAGAGCCAGCAGAATGATCAGCAGGATGCCGAGTTGGCTTCTTCTCAAGTTTCCCCCTCGTCTACCATTTACAAGCCTCCGGATTCTAGCGTGCGCGATCTTTATTGTCAGCCAACCCGCGTTATTGGCCCCGTTTGGCGGTACACAGCCTGTAGTATTTTCTCACTTTTACGCTAAACTCCGAAAACGCAGAGTGAGTTTCCCTGGGGTACCTGAGACATGCGAAACTGGGGCCCACGTCTCATGACAAGCACGCACCGGAGGGCCGCTGCAATATGGCTGGCGGCACTGGTTGCGGGGCTGCTCGCTGCCTGCCAGCCGAGCCTGGCCGCTCCGCCTGTGGTCGCCGACGCTGGCGGGGCTGTCGCCCAGGCGCCGACCCTGGATACAACCGCGACGGCGCAAGTGCCTGCCCCCACGGCGACGCTGACGCCCACGCTGGCGACGCCCACCCCAACCGAGACGCTCACGCCGACCATCACGCCGACTCCGACCCACCCGCTGATGATCAACGTCATGCGGCAGCAGTCCTACCCTGGCAGCGAGATTGTGTTCGAGGAGATCCTGGAGCCGGGGGCGAATTACAGCCGGTACATCATCTCGTACCAGTCTGAGGGCAATAAGATCTTCGCGCTGCTCACCGTGCCCTTTGGCGACCGCCCGCCGACCGGCTGGCCGGTGATCATCTTCAACCACGGCTACATCCCGCCCGCGCAGTACCGCACCACCGAGCGCTACGTGGCCTACGTGGACAACCTCGCCAGGCAGGGCTACATCGTGCTGCGCTCGGATTACCGGGGCCACGGCTTTTCGGAAGGGCAGGCGTCGGGCGGGTACGGCTCGCCCGCGTATACTATCGACGTGCTGAACGCCGTCGCGGCGATCAAGGCTTACCCCGACGCCGACCCGAACCGGATCGGCATGTGGGGGCACTCGATGGGCGGGCACATCACGCTTCGCTCGATGGTGGTGACAAACGATATCAAGGCAGGCGTGATCTGGGGCGGCGTCGTCGCCTCGTACCCCGATCTGATGTATAACTGGCGGCGTCCGGATGCCGGACCGACGAACACACCGGATCCGACGAACCCGCGGCGGCGCTGGCGTGACGAGCTCGTCGAGACATATGGCTCGCCTGAGGACAACCCTCAGTTCTGGGCCTCGATCTCTCCGAACGCCTATGTGTCTGAGATCTCGGGGCCGGTCCAGCTTCACCACGGCACCAACGACACATCCGTGCCGTTCGAGTTCTCACAGTTGTTATTCAACGAGATGCACGCAGCGGGCCAGCCAGTCGAGATCTTTCTGTGGGAGGGTGACGACCACAACATCACGACGTATTTCACCCCCGCCATGCAGCGCACGATTGAGTTTTTCAACCGTTATGTGAAAGGGGAGGCCGGATAGTCGCCTGTTCGTTGTCTGGGCCGGTTTGCGCCGGCTGAGGGAACCGTGCATGTGAGCGTCTGTTCGAGCGGTGGTCAGGCCCCCTGCTAGTCGGGCCCGGCTGCCACTGCCTCCCGAGATCACCGGAGCGCTGTTTGCAGTCACCCGTGATGAGAACATCATGATCCGGCCAATGCGCCACTATAGTCTCGGAAGGCTACATGACATCGATTGAGTTCATCCTGTTCATCGGCGCTGTTCTGCTTCTGTTGAGCATCCTCTCCAGCAAGCTTTCGACCCGCTTTGGCGTCCCGGCACTTCTGGTGTTCCTTGCCGTTGGTATGCTCGCCGGTTCCGAGGGCCTCGGCGGCATCTACTTCGACGATCCGTTTATCGCGCAGGCTATCGGCGTCACCGCGCTGGCGTTCATCCTGTTCTCTGGCGGATTTGATACCGACTGGCAGCAGATACGCCCGGTGCTGTGGGAGGGCGCCGTTCTCGCCACGCTCGGCGTCATCCTCACCGCTGTAGTGATGGGCCTGTTCATCAGGGTCGTCTTCCAGTTACCGCTGGTGGAGAGCATGCTCTTCGCCTCCGTCATGTCGTCAACCGACGCGGCTGCCGTGTTTGCGGTGCTCCGCTCGCGCGGCATCAACCTGCCAGAAAAGCTTCGCACGCTTATCGAGTTCGAGGCCGGGGCGAACGACCCGATGGCCACGCTCCTGACCATCGCGTTTATCGAGCTGCTGACGGAGCCCAGCGCGACGCTGGGGGCTTTTGTCCCGACGTTTATCTTGCAGCTCGTACTCGGCGCAGGTCTCGGCTTTGTGCTGGGCAGGGCCTCTGCCTACACGATTAACCGGCTGCGGCTCCAATCTGAAGGCCTTTACCCCGTGATGACCGTCGCCCTGGTGATGTTAATCTACGGGGCAACAGCGCTCGTCGGCGGCAACGGTTTCCTCGCCGTCTATATCGCCGGCCTGGTGCTGGGCAACAGCAACATCGTGCATAAGCGCACGCTGATGCGCTTCCATGACGGGCTGGCATGGTTGATGCAGATCGCCATGTTCCTCGTGTTGGGGCTGTTGGTCTTCCCCTCCGAGCTGGTAGCGGTAGCCGGGCCGAGCCTGCTCGCCGCCGGCTTCCTGATCCTGGTCGCACGGCCTGTCGCCGTACTGCTCCTACTGCTGCCGAGCAAGCTTTCCTTCCGCGCCAAGCTGCTGACCGCCTGGATCGGCCTGCGTGGGGCCGTGCCGATTGTCCTGGCGACCTTCCCGCTGCTGGCCGGCGTGCCGGGCGCCGACGCGATCTTCAACGTCGTGTTCTTCGTGGTGCTGACCTCGGTGCTGATCCAGGGGCCGCTGATCCCCTACATCACCAAGTGGCTGGGCCTTCAGGAGCAAGGGGCCGAGATTCCATATCCGACGCGCGTGTTCTTGCCCGAAGTCAGCACCGAGAGCCGGGTCATCGAGCTGAACATCCTGCCCGAATCCGGGTTAGCAGGGAAGAACGTAGTGGATCTCAAGCTGCCCGTGGGCGCGCTGATCGTCCTGATCAACCGGGGCAACAGCCCTATCGTGCCGAGCGGTGCGACAACACTGGAGATCGGCGACGAGCTGCTTATCCTGGCCGACCCCGCTTCGCTGTCTGAGATACAGGCGCGCTTCGACGTGGCGCTGGCCGGGAACATCAAGACGGACGCGCAGCCGGCAGGCTGAGCCAGGCGCGGGGTTAGCCGGTCAGGTCGACCCCGCGCAGTAGCTGGGCGTTGATCGCCACGATGATCGTGCTGGCTGCCATCAGCAGCCCGCCGACCGCCGGCGAGAGCAGGATGCCGAACGGGGCCAGCACGCCCGCCGCCAGCGGCAGCGCGACGACGTTGTAGCCGGTGGCCCACAGCAGGTTCTGCACCATCTTGCGGTAGGTTGCGCGGCTGAGCTCGAAGATCTTCACGACGTCGAGCGGGTCGTCTTTGACGAGGATGATGCCCGCCGATTCCACTGCCACGTCGGTGCCACTGCCGATAGCGATCCCGACGTCGGCGCGGGTGAGGGCGGGCGCGTCGTTCACACCGTCGCCGACCATCGCCACGCGCCTGCCCTGCCGCTGCAGCTCGGCGACCTTCTGCTCCTTGTGCTCGGGCAGCACCTCGGCGAAGACCGTCTCGATGCCGAGCTCATCTGCTACGGCGTGTGCCACGTCCTCGCTGTCGCCGGTGAGCATGGCGACCTCGATCTCAAGCTCGCGCAGCCGCTCAATGGCACGGGCGCTCTCGGGCCGGATTACGTCTGCCAGCGCGAAGGCCGCCACCGGCGTGGAGTCCTCGACGAGATACACTACCGACTGGCCCTTATCGCCCGCCCGGCCGGTGAAGCCCTGCAGCGTCGGCGGCACGTCCGTGCCGAGCATCTCCAGCAGGCGCGGCCCGCCGACGTGCAGCTCGCGGCCATCTACCCGCGCCCGGATGCCCCGCCCCTTGATCGCCTCGAAGTCTGACACGGCAGGCGTATCCAGAGAACGCCCGGCGGCGGCGCTGCGGATGCCGCGTGCAATGGTGTGCTCGGAGTCGCCCTCGACGGCGGCGGCGAGCGCCAGCGCCCGGTCCTCACTCCAACCGCCCACCGTCTCGATACCTACCACGCCGAACTCGCCCCGCGTCAGCGTGCCGGTCTTATCGAAGATGACCACGTCCACCTCGCGCGCCTGCTCCAGCGCCAGCCGGTCACGCACCAGGATGCCGTTGCGCGCCCCGAGCGACGTGCTGATCGCCACGACGAGCGGGATGGCCAGGCCCAGCGCGTGCGGGCAGGCGACGACCAGCACCGTTACCACGCGCTCGACGACCTCGGCCTCAAAGCCGACAGCGATCAGCCAGCCAACCGCCGCCAGAGCCGCCACCGCCAGCGCGATGTAGAACAGCCAGCCCGCCGCGCGGTCCGCCAGGCGCTGGGTGCGGGATTTGCTCTGCTGGGCCTCGCGCACCAGCCGCATGATGCCTGCCAGCGTGGTTTCCTCGCCTGTCGCCTGGACGCGCACCCGCAGCGAGCCGTCGCCGTTGATCGTGCCGCCGATCACCTGATCGCCCGGCTCCTTTGTGACGGGCTTCGACTCGCCGGTGATCATCGCCTCGTTCACCTCGGAGCGACCCTCGGCCACCTCGCCGTCGGCGGGGATGCTCGCGCCGGGCCGGACCAGCACGACGTCGCCCGAGCGCAGCCGGTCAACCGGCACTTCCTCGACCTCGCCGCTCGCGGTGACTCGCTCGGCGGTGTCCGGCATCAGCTTGGCGAGCTCGTCGAGCGCCCCCGACGCCTGCCGCACGGACCGCATCTCAAGCCAATGGCCCAGCAGCATGGCGTCGATCAGCGTCGCCATCTCCCAGAAGAACCCGCTCTCGGGTGCGAAGAACACTGTCGCGAGGCTGTACACGAAGGCGGTGGTAATCGCGAGGGAGACGAGCGTCATCATGCCCGGCTGCCGGTTGCGCAGCTCGGGGACCGCCATCTGAAGGAACGGGATGCCGCCGTACAGGAAGATGATCACGGCGAAGAACGGCCCGACGAACTGGCTGCCGGGGAACTGCGGCGCGGTGAAGCCGAACCACATCTGCAGCATCGGGCTGTAAACAAGCACGGGAATGGTCAGCAGCAGGCAGATCCAGAACCGGTTGCGGAACATGATCTCATGGCCGGTATGATCGACCCCATGCCCGGCATGCGCCGAATGCCCGGCATGCTCGCCGACATCCCGCCCGTGGAGGGCCTTGTCCGCCGCTTCGTCGGACAGCGGCTCGTCCGTGTGTGCGACATGCTCTGCATGTTCGGCATGCGCTGCGTGCTCGCCCTGAGCATGGTGATGCTGGTGCGCGTCGTGCTCGTCCATTTACGCCTCCCCTCGCCGGTGTGCCTAGACTCTAGCGGGGAGACGGTCGCAGCGTCCAGCCAGCGTCAGGCGTCGTGCGGGCCGGCCCAGAGCTCGCGGTGAGGATCGTGCGTCCAGCGGTCGAGGCGCAGGTCGACGGGCAGCCGGCCCCAGCCCGCCGCGATGCGCGCCTGCACGGTGTCCCAGCTCTTGATGCCACTGACTGCATCCGCCTGCTCGACGTTGAACGCGCCGACGGCGACCGCCGCCGTCATCACGTCTTCAAGGGGCAGGCCGCGCAGCAGCCCGGCCAGAAAGCCCGCGATGGTCGCGTCGCCAGAGCCCGTCGTCCCGGCGACCTCGACGCGGAAGCACGGCGTGAGAAGCTCCCGTCCAGCCCAGCTCGCGGGGTCAGGCGGGGCGCAGGCGCCCATCGTCTCGATGCGCTCGCGGCTCGCCGTACGCACGTACAACCCCTGCCTTCCAAGCTTCAGCCCGACGACTCCCGCGCCCATCTCCAGCAACCGCCCCGCGAGATCGGCCAGCAGGCCGCCGTCCACCCGCGCGGCGAGATCGCCATCTGCCTGCCGGGAGAGCTCGTCGAAGCGCGGACGGTCCAGCATGAAGAGCGTCTCGTCGAGGCTGGGGAGGAACACGTCGACGTGGGGGAGGGCGCGCGCCAGCACGGCGGACCAGTCCACCTGGCCTGCCTCAGAGGCGGGGTCGGGGTACGCCATGTCGAGCGAGGTCGTGAGCCCGGCGTCCTTCACGCGCCGCATGAGGTCCGCCAGCTCTGCCCCGGCGTCGAGGTACATGCAGCGCATCAGCGGCGGGTAGCCGAAGTGGAACAGCCGTGCGCCCTGCACCCGCTGCATATCCACGTCGCCGGCGCGGAAGGTGTCGTTGGCGCCCGGCGAATGCAGGAAGACGCGGTCCACGCCAGGCGGGCTGATCACGACGGTGTACGAGGTGCTTTCGCCGTGCTCGACGATCATCCCGCGGGCCAGCTCCGGGTCATCCGCACGCAGCAGGTCGAGGATGGCCTGCCCAAACAGGTCATCGCCGACCTTGCCCATGAGCCGGGCCGGTACGCCGAGCCGGTGCAGTGCCAGCCCGGTATTGGATACCGGCCCACCCGTCGAGGTGATGGCGGGCCCCACGGTGATGAGGCTGCCCGGCGTCAGGAACGTCTCGCCGCTCGCGCGCTCACCGAACGGGGGGATGACATCGAGGCAGATGTGCCCCGCAACGACGACTTCCGCTGGCCTGCCATCAGCGCTCATTGGGCTACCTCCTTTGGGAAAAGTCCACAGATGTCACAGATTACACAGAGGAAAATAGATCCACTAATGACACGAATGAAAAGACATTAGAGATTTATTCGTGCCATTAGTGCCATTCGTGGACTCACTTTTCATCTTTTCCGTTCTGAGACATCTGTGCCATCTGTGGGCTCATTTTCCTATCACGCCTCGCCGCGCAGGATGGCCATACCCTCCTCGGGCGACGCGCCGCTGTGGACCACGGCCATCAGCGCGCGGGTCATGGCGGCGGGCTGCGCGTGCTGGATCACGTTGCGCCCGTACACGATGCCGGCTGCGCCCTGCTGCATCAGCAGGTGCGTCCGCGTGAGGATCTCCTCGTCGGAGACGCGCCCGCCGCCGCGCACCAGCACCGGCACGTCGTAGGCCGCCTCGACGACCCGGTGGTAGTCGGCGACGTCGTCGGTGGGGTCGGCTTTGATCACGTCCGCGCCAAGCTCGACGGCCTGCCGGACCAGCGGCACGATCTTCTCCAGCGTGCCGTCGACCATGTAGCCGCCTGCCTGCTCATTCGCCTGCATCACCAGCGGCTCGACCATCAGCGGCATCCCGTAGCGCTCGCATACCGGCTTGAGGCGGCTCAGGTTCGCCACGCACTGGTGGTACAGCTCCGGCTGTTCGGGCAGCAGCAGCAGGTTCACCACGACGCAGGCCGCGTCGAGACGCAGCGCCTGCTCGACGGGCTCGTCGATCAGGTGGCTGAACAGGGTCCGCGGCAGCTTGCGCCCGTACACGTTGGCCACGTCGGTCCGCAGAACCAGCGCGGGCTTGTCTTTGCCCGGCACGTCCTGAATCCAGTGCGCCTGGCCGGGGCTGAGCTGGATGGCATCGGGGTTGGCCTCCAGCACCGTCTGAACGGCGACCTGCATGTTCTCGATGCCGGGCAGGAAGCTCGCCTCGTTGAAGAAGCCGTGGTCGATGGCTACGTCGAAGCAGTGACCATCGTAGCCAAACAGTCGATTTAACCGGGGCTGAACGCTCATGCTCTCCTCCGCGCGTGTGTTGGGTTAAAAAGGAACCGCACCTCGAACGACCGCGTATAAAGCACAATCCCGGGGTCCGCAGGTGTGAGGGGACACGGTTCAGTATACGGGTGGACGGCCCGCCAGCGCAAGACCCCCGGAGCCAGGCCGGCCAGGTAATCTGACCTGGCCAGCCATCACTTCAGGCCGTGACGAATTCATGTGGCAGCGGCGCCAAGTGCGAGTTAATATGTCTAGTTAAATACCTACCAGATATTGACACTGAACGAAGCCTCTGTTTACAATGAGGCCGTTCCGTAGCGTGACGATGCCCGTGTTGGCGTCCGCAAAGCCCCAACACTGGTTTGCCGAAGGTTTTAGCAATCATCGTCCGCTACTTGTCGTATCTGGGCAAAGGAGGTGGCCAGAGCAAAATCCGGGGTGCGCCCCTTGTATTTCGAATCTCGACCACACTGGAGGAGAAAATATGTTGAGGAGACTGCAGTGGTTGTTGATCGGGCTGCTCGTTTTCAGCCTGGCACTGGCGGCCTGCACGCCGCAGGAGCCCGCTGAGGAGCCCGCAGTCGAAGAGCCTGCGGTTGAAGAACCCGCGGTTGAAGAGCCCGTTGAGGAACCAGCCGAAGAGGTAGAGGAGCCGGCCGAGGAAGTAACCGAGGAAGCGACCGAGGAAGTAACCGAGGAAGCGACTGAGGAAGCTGAGGCTCCCCCTGCCGGAGAAGCCGGCACCGTGATCATCGGCTCGACCGACCAGATCTCCAGCCTCGACTTCTCGGATGCGTATGCCACCCACGACTGGGAGATCATGCGCAACGTCAACCTCACACTGATGGGTTATGAGCCCGGCACGGCGAACATCGTTCCGCTCGCCGCGGCTGACCAGCCGGAGATCAGTGAGGACGAGCTGACCTACACCTACACGATTGCTGAGGACCTGATGTGGCCCGACGGCTCACCGCTTGTCGCGGGCGACTTCGTGCGCGGTGTCGAGCGCACCATGGCCCTTGAGGGTGACGTTCAGGGCCTCGTGAGCACCTACGTCGCGAGCGTGGAAGCGCCCGACGATCAGACCGTCGTCTTCACCTTGACCGCACCTCGCGCCGACTTCAACCAGATCGTCAGCGGCACGCCCTACATGCCGCAGCAGGAGGGCCAGTTCCCGGAGGACGAGCTGGAGAAGTTCCCCGAGACTCTGTACGGCGTCGGCCCCTACATGGTGACGGGCTACAGCGCCAACGAGCAGCTCGTGCTTGAGCCCAACCCGAACTACGGGCGGGGCCTGCCCGAGGGTGCGCCGCAGCGCGTGATCATCCGCTACTTCGAGGACCCGACGCAGATGGGCCTGGCCATCGAGAACGGCGAGATCGACGTGGCCTGGCGTATCCTGGGCCCCATCGAGGCTGCCCGCCTGGGTGAGATCGATGGCCTGACGCTGGTGAACACCGGCGGTGGTGGTATCCGCTACCTGGTCCCGAACCACTCGATGGCGCCGATGGATGACCCCAACGTGCGGCAGGCGCTCGCCTACCTGATCGACCGTGACGAGATCATCGACCGCGCCGTCCAGGGCCGCAACGACCCGCTCTACAGCATGGTCCCGCCGGGCTTCCTGGGCGCGACGGAGGCGTTCTTCGACGCCTATGACTCGCCGAACATCGAGGCGGCGGAAGAGCTGCTGGCGGCTTCGGGTTACAGTGAGGATAACCCGCTCGAGTTCGACCTGTGGTACCCGCCCGAGCACTACGGCACGCACGCTTCCCAGATCTTCCAGATCCTGGAGGAGCAGTTCGAGGCCACGCCGTTCATCCAGGTGAACCTCCAGACACAGGAGTGGAGCACCTACGTCGGCGCGCTGACCAACAGCGAGTACCCGATCGGCTACCTGGGCTGGTTCTTCGACTACCCCGACACCAGCAACTACCTCGATCCGTTCGCGCAGTCGAACTTCTCGCCGGACCTCGGCGTGAACTACGCGAGCCCCGAGATGGACCAGCTGCTGGCTGATGCAGCGCAGGAAGTCGACGAGGACGCCCGTGCCGCGCTCTACGAGCAGGCGCAGGAGCTGTACGCCCAGGACGTGGTGACGATCCCGCTCACGATTGAGACCGAGTACGCCGTGCTCAACGATGCGACGATCGCCAGCGTGGCCATCGGCCCCGCCCTGGTGTTCGACTACCAGTACATCGAGTTCGCCCAGTAACCTGGGTCTGGCACGGCCATCGGCCTGTGCTCCAACCAACAGGATAGCTCAGCCGGGCCCGTGAACATACGGGCCCGGCGAGTATCAAGGCAGTGCATTTCCTGAACGCAGGCGAGTAAGTCCATTCCTTTTTGTCGCTTATTGAGGAGTAGAGCCTCATGGAGATCTCTCCACTGATCGGGATCTGCGCCAGCGCGCTTGGCGTGGTCTTCCTGGTCCTCGTATATGCTTTCATTCGCGGCAGCCGGGGGCTGCGCGCGTACATCGTTATGCGTGCTCTACTCACCATCCCGATGGTTCTCATTCTCGTCACCGTCATCTTCTTCGTCATGCGCGTTATCCCTGGCGACCCGGTGACCAGCGAGTTGGGGCCCCGGGGCGGTGCGGAGGCCCGCGAACGTCTAACCCGCGAGCTTGGTCTCGACCGCCCAATTATGGTGCAGTACTTCGATTATCTGGGCGACGTTCTCCGGCTGGACCTCGGGAACTCGCTGATTTTCGGCAACCGCCCCATTGTGGACGAGTTGAGTGAGCGGCTCCCGGCAACACTGGAGTTGATTGTCCCGGCGATGATCTTCGCCGTCGGGTTTGGCGTGTTAGCCGGCACGTTTGCGGCCAACCACAGGAAGGAGGGGGTCGACTACGGGCTGCGGTTGTTCAGCATTACGGCCTACTCGATACCCGTCTTCTGGCTGGGGTTGATGTTACAGGTGGTGTTCAGCATCTGGCTTAAGATCATGCCAGTCGCGGGGCGTATCAACACCATCATCGGCACGACCCTTCAGCGGCGGACGAACATGCTGGTCGTCGACTCACTTATTAGTGCGAACTGGCCCGCCTTGTGGAGTTCGCTGCACCACCTGATCCTGCCCACACTGTCACTTGGCCTGATCCTGACAGGCGTGTTTCTGCGTCTCAGCCGTATCAACGTCATCGAGACGCTGGTCGAGGACTTCGTGCTGGCGGCACGGGCACGCGGCATCCGCGAGAACGTGGTGGTGTACCGTCACGCACTGTTTAACGCGCTGATCCCGATCGTTACCCTGATCGGGTTGCAGTTCTCGGTGCTGCTGGCAGGCGCCGTGCTCACCGAGACGACGTTTAGCTGGCCTGGCATGGGTCTGTACCTGGTGGAGCGCATCGGTCAGCGCGACTATACGGCGGTGCAGGGCGTGATTACGATCTTCGCCCTGTCGGTATCGATAGTCAGCCTGCTGACGGATATCATCTACGCCTTCCTTGACCCGCGTGTACGCTACTAGCCGCCCGGCGACTAATCATAAAGAGACTGTGATATGGCTACACTAGAGACAACATCAACCGGCGCCGAGCGGCCCCAGTGGCAGCGTGACCTGGATCAGGCTGGCCTGCTGCGCCGCTTCCTGCTAGCCCGCCGCTGGTACGGCGCCGACTGGTGGTTCGCCGTTCTGAGCAGTATCCTGCTGCTCTTCATCATCAGTGTGGGGCTGTTCCCTGGCCTGTACGCGCCCTACAACCCCCGCGCCGAGGTGGGGCCCGCTCTGCTGGCCCCCGGCGAGGAGCCGCCGTCCTTCGTCGTCGTGACGCTGGAAGGCAGCGGCATCGACGAGCTGACGGACCTTGCGGGGCGCGGCACCCGTGTGGGCATCGTGCGGGGCAGCCAGGCGGCCCTGGCGCTGCGCGACGCGACCGAGCAGGTCCAAGAGCAGCTCAGGGAGGCGGGCTCGGAGGAGACGTTCCGCCCGCGCAACGAGCGCTACAACAGCCTGCCCGAACTGATCGAGGGCCTGCAGGCCGGCGAAGTGCCGGCTATCGTGGCACACAGCTCGGAGATCGAGGATTTCGCGGCAGAGATACCCAACCTCGTGATCGGCGAGCCGCTCACGGGTGAGGCAGCCGGCGGCTCCTTCATACTGGGCACGAACCCGCTGGGACAGGACGTTTTGAGCCGCATCATCTGGGGTACGCGAATTGCGCTGATCATCGGCTTTGCCGCGGCGGTCTTCGCGCTGGCCATTGGCCTGCCGCTGGGGCTGGTCGCGGGCTTCTGGAGCGGGCGGCTGGAGCGAGTGCTCACGCTTGTCATGGACAGCCTGTACTCGTTCCCGGGCTTGATCCTGGCGATTGCCATCACCTCGGTGCTGGGGCCCGGAATCTTCAACGTCATCGTCGCGATTGCGACGCTCTACGTGCCGACGTACTACCGCATCGTGCGCGGCCAGACGCTGGCGGTGAAAGAAGAGCTGTACGTCGAAGCGGCGGAGAGCCTCGGCGCAAAGCCGCTGAGTATCCTGGTTAAGTACATCCTCCCGAACGTGATCCCGTCGGTCGTCGTGATCTTCTCGGTCAACGTCGCGGACGCCATTCTCACCGAGGCGGGCCTGAGCTTCATCGGCCTTGGCCTGCCGCCGGACACGCCGGACTGGGGCATCGATCTGGCTCTGGGCCAGCGGATGCTGCGCCAGGCATGGTGGCTGGTGACCTTCCCCGGCATCATGATCGTGACCGTCACGCTCGGGTTCAGTATGCTGGGCGAGAGCTTGAGCGAAATCCTCAACCCTCGCCTCACGGAGAACTAATGCAATGGCGAGTAACGGCACACTCGTTAAGATCGAGAATCTATCGGTCCAGTACAAGACTCGCGCCGGCTGGGTCAGCGCCATCGACAACGTGACGCTTGAGATCAACCGCGGTGAGGTTGTTGGCCTGGTGGGTGAGAGCGGCTGCGGCAAGAGCACGCTCGGCAAGGCGCTGTTACGCATGCTGCCGCCTTCCTCGCGTACGGGCGGTCACATCTGGTTCGCAGGGCAGGACCTGACGACGCTGTCGAATGGCGAGATGCGCAAGGTCCGGGGCTCCAAGATCAGCATGGTCTTCCAGGACCCGATGACCTCCCTCAACCCGGTGCAGCGCGTGGGCGACCACATCGTCGAAACGATCCGCACGCACCAGCCCGACGTCAGCAAGGAGGCCGCGCTCGCGCGTGCCGGCGAGCTGTTCGACCGGCTTGGCGTCTCGCGCAACCGCCTGCAGGACTACCCGCACCAGCTGTCGGGCGGCATGCGGCAGCGCGTCATGATCGCGATTGCGCTGGCCCTGAACGCCGACCTGATCATCGCAGACGAGGCAACCACCTCGCTGGACGTAATCGTCGAGGCACAGATCATCGAGCTTCTCAAGGAGCTGCGTGACGAGTTCAATCTCACCATCCTGCTCATCACACATAACATCGGCCTGGTCGCCGAGCTGGCTGACCGCATCATGGTGATGTACGCGGGGCAGATGGCGGAGCTAACGGACGTTTTCACCATGTTCCGCGAGCCGAAACACCCGTACACGAAGGGCCTGCTGGACGCAGTGCCTAACATCCAGCTCGACGACACCGGCGAGCTGTTCAAGATGGAGGGCTCCACTCCGGACCTGATCGAGCCGCCCGGCGGATGCCGCTTTAACCCGCGCTGCCCGTATGCCATGCCGGTATGCTCGCAGGTTGAGCCGAGTTTCCAGGAGACTGAGCCCGGCCACTTCGTCCACTGCTGGCTGTATGAGGAGATCCCCGCACCGTTCCGCGAGGAGGAGGCGGCTGTATGAGCGATCCCAAGAATAACGATGCCCTGGTGCGCGTTGAAGGGCTCAAGAAGCACTTCCCCGTCGCGCAGGACTTCCTGACCCGTCTCCTCACCAAAGAGGAGCAGAAGTTCGTCCGCGCGGTTGACGGCGTGGACTTCGACATCAAGCGCGGCGAGGTTTTTGGCCTCGCTGGTGAGAGCGGCAGCGGCAAGACGACCGTCGGGCGGCTGGTGCTGAACCTGGAGCAGCCCACCGAGGGCCGCGTGGTCTACGACGGCACCGACCTGAGCGAGCTTTCGGAGGAGGAGATGCGGCGAATGCGCAAGCGCATGCAGCTCATCTTCCAGGATCCGACTGCCTCACTGAACCCGCGCATGTCCGTCGGGGACGGTATTGCACACGGCTACCGCATCCATGTCGATGCCGACGCGCGGCGAGCACGCGAGGTCGTCGAGCAGATCATGGAGCATGTCGGGCTCTCGCCGGCCAACATCCTGTACGACAAGTTCCCGCACCAGCTCTCAGGCGGGCAGCGGCAGCGTGCCGTCATCGCGCGGGCGCTGATCACGCAGCCCGAGCTGGTCGTCGCCGACGAGCCCATCGCCATGGCGGACGTCTCGGTACGCGCGCAGCTTCTCGACCTGATGAAGCGGCTTCAGAAAGACTTTAACCTGACGTACCTTTTCATCACGCATGACCTTGCCACAGCCAAGTACATCTGCGACCGCATCGGCGTGATGTACCTCGGCAAGCTGGCGGAGGTCGGCAGCCTGCGGGACGTGTACTCTAACCCGTCGCACCCGTACACCGAGGCACTGCTCGCAGCGGTCCCTGTGCCCGATCCGAACCGCCGCCGAACCACGCCGCTGCCGGAGGGCGAGATCCCCAACCCGATCAACCCGCCGACCGGCTGCCGGTTCCACCCGCGCTGCCCGATTGCGGTGCTGGAGATCTGCGCGAATATCGTGCCGGAACTGCTGCCTGTGGACGGCAACCCGACGCATCTGGCCGCCTGCCACCTGCGCACCGGGGACTACCAGCACCTCGACCCGACGCGCCAGCACGGCGAGCGCGTCGAAAGCCCGGTGGCTGGCTGAGCGACAACCGGAATCAACCAGACGAGCGAGGCAGAAGCCTCGCTCGTTTTTTAGTAGGGGCGGGTCTGAGACCCGCCCCTACCACCATTGTGTTGTTAGTTCCAGGGCAGCCGGGCTAACCCTCTCACGCCGTCGCGGCGACCTCCGCCGGCTCGGCGTTTCGCGCCTGGATGATCTCCGCCATGATGCTCACCGCGATTTCCTCCGGCGAGCGCCCGCCAAGATCCAGCCCGATCGGCGCGTGCAGCCGCGCAATGTGCGCCTCCTCCATGCCTGCTTCGCGCAGCCGCTCGATGCGCTTGCGGTTCGTCCGCCGGCTGCCCAGCGCGCCGACGTAGCGTGCGCCGCTCGGCAGCACCGCCGTGAGCGCCGGGTCGTCCAGCTTGGGGTCGTGGGTCAGGATGACGACATAGGCGGAATGGTTGAGCTTCATCCCGGCAAGCGCCTTGTGTGGCCACTCGCGGACGATCTGCTTGGCGTGGGGGAAGCGCTCCTCGGTGGCGTAGGCGCTGCGCGGATCAACCAGGATGGTATCAAACCCGACGATGTTGGCGATCGCGATCAGGGGCTCGGCGACGTGCACCGCGCCCACGATAATCAGCCGGGGCGCGACGGGGTAGGTCTCGACGAACAGCGTGAGATCTTCCGCCACCTCGACCACGCCGCCCGTCTCCCGCGCGAGGTAATTCAGCGCCTCGCGAACGGCGCGCCCGGTGTGCTCGCCAAGCTCAAGCTCGCCCTCAGTCTGGCCATCCTCCAGCACGATCAGCTTGCGGTTGAGCAGGGCCTCGGGCCCATCCAGCACGCTGACGAGCGCGAACGGCTCGCGGGCATCCAGCAGCGCTTTGGCGCGGTCGTACACCCCGGCGAGCGCGCTAAAAGGCTCGACAAACACCTCGATCTCGCCGCCACAGGCCAGCCCGACCTCCCAGGCGGTGTCGTCCGCCACGCCGAAGTGCAGCAGCTTTGGCTCGCCGGAGGCCAGCACGCCCTCGCCTTCCTGGATCACCGCGCCCTCGACGCAGCCGGCGCTCACCGAGCCGGCGATACCGCCGCCTGAGGTGGTGATCAGTTTGGAACCTACCGGGCGAGGAGCAGAGCCCCACGTGTTGACCACTGTTGCCACGGCAATGTCGTCACCGCGGGCGCGCCACCGTTCGAGGCTGTCTAAGACATCCTTCATGAGATCATCTCCCGAACTCCGGCCAGAAGCCGATACGTGCTGAGGGGTTGAACTATGTGTTATTGTAACGCACCGGGGCCTCACGGCGCGACGCTGGCACTTACTCCATGCTCATATCGCGGCCCCGCGCGGGGATGCCCGGCAGGCGGCGCCGGCGTATCGCAGCCTCCGCGGCGGCTTGGGCGGCTTCGCGCTCCGCCGCCTGCTCGCGCTCCGAGCGCGTTCCGCCCGGCGGCCCGGCCATCGGAAAGGGGTCGAGGTCCAGCAGCTTGGCGTACACGTAGCGGCTGATCACGCGCAGCGTGGCGATCATCGGGGCGGCGAGGGCCACGCCCAGCACACCGCCGATGGTCAGCCCGATGATCACGCCGATCAGTACGACGACCGGGTGCAGCTTGATCTGCCCGCCGAGGATGTTAGGGACCAGCACGTTCACGTCGATCTGCGCGAAGACCACGTAGCAGATCGCCACGATCAGCACGAAGACGGCGGGCGGCACGGCGAGGGTGCTCGACCCGGCTACGATGGCGAGCGTGATAGCCGTCGCGCCCCAGATCATGTTGCCGATGCTGGGCAGGAACTCCAGCAGGCCGCCCCACAATCCGAGCAGCAGCGGCTGCGGCAGCCCCAGAAAGGCGCTGAGAACCGTGAGGATCACCGTCACGGTGAGCGCGAGGATCACCTGCCCGCGCAGGAATGCCGCCCAGACCCGGTCAACCTCCGCCAGCAGCAGGGCGAAATCGCCCCGGTAGCGGGGCGGCGCTAACCCCTTGATCGCCGCCACGACCCGGTTGGCGTCGCGCGTCAGGTAGAAGCCGATGAACAGCGTGAACACAGCGAGCACGACCGAGCGCACGGCCCCCAGCGCGAAGCCGACGGTATTCGGCGCGATGTTCTGGAGCATGGAGAGCAGAGCGCCAGAAATCGCCTGCTGCACGTCGCCGACCTGTACCTGGAAGCTCAGGATCGTGATAGTCGTGTCGCTCATGGTGCTGAGCCGCTGCAGGTAGGCGACCAGCGCCTCGTAAGCTGTGACAATCTCGCGGCTGACTTCCTGTACGACCACGACGACGATAGGAGTCAGCGATCCGACGAGCAGCAGAAAGACGAGCAGCGTGGCGAGCCCTCTCGGCAGCGGCAGCCGCCGGCTGATTGCCCGCACCACCGGCGAGAGCACGTAAGCCATGATCGCGCCGACCGCCACCGGGGCGAATACAGCGCGGAACGCGTACGCGGCGACGCCCAGCAGCACCAGCGACACCACGCCGACGACCACTTTGAGTGTCGTGCTCCACGGCGGGCTGACCGTCGTTTCAGGGGAGGGCTGACTCTCCATAGGCGGTGGATTCCTCACGAGTCCGGTTATTCTCTGACGGTGGAAACAGTGAACTTCCTCCAATTGTAGACGGTGGAGGGGCACGTCTCAACATTGTAGGGCATAGATGCGTTGGGGCGCAGCAGTGCTGCGCCCCAACCGTCGGATCGTCGCCACCTCAAGGTCGGCGTGCGGCTTCACAGCCGCTGGTCGTCTATTCGCCCTTCGTCGTGCCGCGCCCCCACAGGTAGCGCTGGCCCAGTGCGTCGGGTTTGGGCCGCCACGACTGCAGCGTCTCGATGTAGTTCGCGCGCTCGAACGCGGCGGGGTAGTCCACGTTCTTCTGGCTCATGCTGCCCTGCATCTGCTGGATGGACTCGTACTCGTGCTCCTCCATCCAGAACTGGAGCTCGTGCAGGATCGCGCCGATGCGCCCCACGCCGTTCTGCAGCAGCTCGGAGGCCATCTGGGCGACCTTCGCGCCCGCCATCATGGCCTTGAGCACGTCGAGATGGCTGTGCACGCCGCTCGTGATCGCGAAGTCCGTGTCGACGCGCCCGTACAGGATGGCCACCCAGCGCAGCGGCAGACGCAGCTCGTAGGGCGAGCTGAGCGTCAGCCGGGGCACGACCTCCAGCTCGTCGAGGTCAAAGTCAGGCTGGAAGAAGCGGTTGAACAGCACCAGGCCATCTGCACCCGCCTCGGCGAGCCGGTGCGCCATGTTGGCCGTTGCGCTGAAGAAGGGGCTCAGCTTGACGGCAACCGGAATGCTGACATACTGCTTCACCGTCCGCAAAATGTCGAGGTAGAGCTCTTCGACCTCCGCGCCGGTGTGCTCAACCGACGTGGGGATGTAGTAGACGTTCAGCTCCAGCGCGTCCGCCCCGGCTTCCTGGATCTTGCTCGCGTACTCCACCCAGCCGCCAGCCGTAACGCCGTTCAGGCTGCCGATGATGGGGATGTCGACCGCCTGCTTGGCGCTGGCGACCAGGTCGAGGTACTCCTGCGGACCCAGATTGTAGTCCGCGACGTCGGGGTAGAAGTCGATGGACTCGGCGTAGATGTACCTGTTGTAGGTGGTATAGTGGTGGAGCGCCTCGCTCTCCTGCTCGATCTGCTCCTCGAACAGCGAGTACATCACGACCGCCGCCGCGCCCGCATCCTCCAGCCGGCGGATGCCGTCCACCGTCTGTGAGAGCGGCGAGGCGGAAGGCACGATGGGGTTCTTAAGGGCCAGCCCCAGGTAGTTCGTCGTCAAGTCCACGTCCAGTTTCCTCCTGCGGTACCGTCTGATAAAGAAACAGCCGCCCCGAGTGATCCCCGGGGCGGCTGCGTGTGGCTTCGAGTTAGTCAGCCGCCGCCTCTTCAGGCGTTTCCGGCTCGTACATTCTGGCCATCTGCTCGTACTTGTGCCAGCGGTTGAGCACCGCCTGCTGCGCGTCGTCGAGCAGCATCTCGGCCCGCTCGGGCATGCTCTGGCTCAGCATGCGGTAGCGCGTCTCGTTGTAGGCGTAGTCCTTCAACGCGATGCGCGGCTCGCGCGAGTCGAGCTGGAAGGGGTTCTTGCCCTCGTGCGCCAGCCGCGGGTCGAAGCGGTACAGCGGCCAGTACGCCGACTTCACGGCGAGGTCCTGCTGGTTCAGACCCTGCGACAGGTCGTAGCCGTGTGCGATGCAGTGGCTGTAGGCGATGATGAGCGACGGGCCGTCGTAGGACTCGGCTTCCAGGAAGGCGCGGACCGTCTGCGCGTCGCTGGCACCCATCGCCACCTGTGCGACGTAGATGTTGCCGTAGGTCATCGCGATCATGCCGAGGTCCTTCTTCGGCAGGGGCTTGCCCGCCGCGGCGAACTTCGCGACCGCGCCCAGCGGCGTCGCCTTGGACGACTGGCCACCGGTGTTCGAGTAGACCTCGGTGTCGAGCACGAGCACGTTCACGTTGCGCCCGCTCGCCAGTACGTGGTCGAGGCCACCGTAGCCGATGTCGTAGGCCCAGCCGTCGCCGCCGATGATCCAGACCGTCTTCTTGACGAGCACGTCGGCCAGGCTGAACAGGTCCTGCGCCGCGGGGTCATCGCTGCCCTGCAGGATGCCCTTGAGCTGCTCGACCCGCTCGCGCTGTTCGGCGATACCCGCCTCGTCAGTCTGGTCGGCGGTGAGCAGCGCGTCGGCAAGGTCGTCGCCGATCACGCCGCGCAGCCGGTTCACCAGCTCGGCGGCGTACTCCTGCTGCTTGTCGAGCGTCAGCCGCATGCCGAAGCCAAACTCGGCGTTGTCTTCAAACAGCGAGTTGCTCCACGCCGGGCCGCGCCCCTCGCGATTGGCTGTCCACGGGGTGGTCGGCAGGTTGCCGCCGTAGATGCTGGAGCAGCCTGTCGCGTTGGCGATGACGCTGCGGTCGCCGAAGAGCTGGCTGAGCAGCTTGAGGTACGGCGTCTCACCGCAGCCCGCGCACGCGCCGGAGAACTCGAACAGCGGCTGCAGGAGCTGGATGTTCTTGACGTTGGTGAACTTGAGCCCGTCGTAGCGGTCCACCTCGGGCAGTTCGACGAAGTAGTTCCAGTGCTCGATGGCCTGCTCGCGGATCGGGATGACCGGCTCCATGTTGATAGCCTTGCGCCCGACCTGCGACTTGTCCTTGGCGGGGCAGACCTCGACGCACAGCGAGCAGCCGGTGCAGTCCTCGACTGCGACCTGCAGCGTGTACTTCGTGCCGGCAGGCAGCTCGCGGAACTTGGCGTCAAGCGTCAGGAAGCCTTCCGGCGCACCGGCGAGCGCCTCAGGGGCGACCGTCTTGGTGCGGATGACGGCGTGCGGGCAGACCAGCACGCACTTGCCGCACTGGATGCACAGGTCTGGCTGCCACACCGGCACCTCGAGCGCGATATTGCGCTTCTCCCACTGGGTGGTGCCGACAGGGTAGGTGCCGTCGGCGGGCAGCTTGCTGACGGGCAGGCTGTCGCCCTCGCCGGCCATCATGACGGCGGTCACTTCCTGCACGAAGGCAGGTGCCTCGGCGGGCACGACGGGCGGCATCTCGATGGTGCTCGTCGCCTGCGCCGGGACCTCGACCTCGTACAGGTATTCCAGGGCCGCGTCGACGGCGGCGAAGTTCTTCTGCACGACCGCCTCGCCGCGCTTGCCATACGACTTGCGGATGGCTTCCTTGATCTTGGCAATGGCCTCGTCACGCGGGAGCACGCCGCTGATGGCGAAGAACGCCGTCTGCATGATGGTGTTGATGCGCACGCCCATGTCGGCCTTCGCCGCGACTTCGTAGGCGTCCATCACGTAGAACTTCAAGTTCTTGTCGATGATCTGCTGCTGCACCTTGCGCGGGATCTGGTCCCAGACCTCGTCGGGCGCGTAGGGCGCGTTCAGCAGGAAGATGCCGCCGGGAGCAGCCGACTCGAGCACGTTGAAGCGCTCCAGGAAGCCGAACTGGTGCACGGCGACGAAGTTCGCCTGGCGGATCAGGTACGTGCTCTTGATCGGGCGGGGGCCGAAGCGCAGGTGCGAGATGGTGCGCGCGCCCGACTTCTTCGAGTCGTAGACGAAGTACCCCTGCGCGAAGTTGTCGGTTTCTTCGCCGATGATCTTGATCGAGTTCTTGTTGGCGCCCACCGTGCCGTCGGCGCCCAGGCCCCAGAACATCGCGCGGACCACGTCCTCCGGCTCGATGTCGAAGTCGGGGTCGTAGTCGATGCTGGTCCCGGTCACGTCGTCGACGATGCCGACGGTGAAGTGGTTCTTGGGGCGCGGCTTGGCCGCCTCGTCGAACACGCCCTTGACCATGCCGGGCGTGAACTCCTTGGAGGACAGGCCGTAGCGCCCGCCGATGACGCGCGGGGTCTGCTCGAACAGCGGCTCGCCGCTCGCCACGCCCTCGCTGATCGCGGTCACAACGTCCTGGTAGAGCGGCTCACCAGCGCCACCGGGCTCCTTGGTGCGGTCCAGCACGGCGAGCGTGCGGACCGTCGCGGGCAGGGCGCGCAGGAAGTGCTCGACGGAGAACGGGCGGAACAGACGGACCTTCAGCAGGCCGACCTTCTCGCCCTGCGCGAGCAGGTAGTTGACCGTCTCTTCGGCGGTCTCGGCAGCGGAGCCCATCACGACGAGCACGCGCTCGGCGTCGGGCGCGCCGACGTAGTCGAACAGGTGGTACTGCCGCCCGACGATGGACGCGAACTTGTCCATCGCCTTCTGCACGATCTCCGGCGTGGCGAGGTAGTACGGGTTGACCGTCTCGCGGGCCTGGAAGTAGACGTCGGGGTTCTGGGCCGTGCCGCGCATCACCGGGTGGTCAGGCGAGAGGCCGCGGGCCCGGTGCTGGCGCACCAGCTCAGGGTCGATCATCGCGTGGATGTCGTCATCCGACAGCTTTTCGATCTTGTTGACCTCGTGCGAGCTGCGGAAGCCGTCGAAGACGTGCAGGAAGGGCACGCGCGCCTCAAGCGTGGCGGCCTGCGAGATCAGCGCAAAGTCCATGATCTCCTGCACGGAGTTCGAGAACAGCATGCCCCAGCCTGTCGAGCGGGCAGCCATCACGTCGCTGTGGTCGCCGAAGATCGAGAGCCCCTGCGCGGCGATGGAGCGGGCCGCGATGTGGAACACGGTGCTCGTGAGCTCGCCGGCGATCTTGTACATGTTGGGGATCATCAGGAGCAGGCCCTGGCTGGCCGTGAACGTCGTGGTCAGCGAGCCGGTGGTCAGCGAGCCGTGCACGGCGCCCGCCGCGCCACCCTCGGCCTGCATCTCGACGACGAGAGGGATGGTGCCCCAGATGTTCTTCTTTCCCTTCGCGCTCCACTCGTCGGCGTGCTCGCCCATAGCGGATGAAGGGGTAATCGGGTAAATGGCAATGACTTCGTTGGTCTTGTGGGCAACATAGGCGGCGGCTTCATTACCGTCTATGGTGGCGATTTCGCGTGGCAAGGCTAGACCTCCTCCGGTCGCATTCGCATCAAAATACCGGGACCCTCACAGGGGGCCTCGATACGTCTTTAACCTGCCGGTGACGGGCGAGCGCCCGAACCTGACAGGTCGAATCCACTTTCCACCATAGCTTACCGATGGCGCGATTCAGCTAACAGTGATGAAGATCATTGCGGGGCGTGATGATCGGTCCGATCAGTAAAAGAGGGTCGGATTTGGGGTGTTCGGGGACTTCTTCACTATGGTATGGAGGAGGGCAGCGTCACCCATCAGAGCTTGCTGAGGATACGTTAATGTTAGTGATGAGATATGTTAGTCCTACTCTCGACTGGAAAACATGCTCCACACGCCCGCCACAGCTATGAATGCGCCAAGAAGCCAGAATCCACGCTGGAAGCTCACTGCGACTCGATCAAGTTCAAGTGGAATGGAGCGAGTGAGCCCCCAGCCAAACCACCTGCTAATTGGATACAGGATTAACAACAGACCTACACACAAGTATAGTGCGCTGATTCTCCAGTCTCTGGCCTGTCTCACAATCCAGAATATCCCCAGCATCAAGGCTGCAAAAGACAGATCAATAACGGGAGTAAGTAAAGTTGCTGAGGTGTAGTCGAACGTTTCGCCGCCAATACTGAGAAGACTGCTGAGCCATGCCTCGCTTGCATACGCAGCCAAGATGCTGATGGGTAGTAAGACCAGAGCGGCTATCTTTGTCCGTTTCATCTTGTGCCTTTATTCCAGGAAAGAGACTCGGTAAATCAAACAGCGGGCGAGGTGGAGTCGTGGGATGCAAATGCGGTTGAGGTACCCGGCCAAGGGTCATTCATTCACATTGTAGGCAATTTCACAAGCAGCAGTCAAGGTCAGTTCTGAGACCTGTGTTACCACCCTGGCAGAGCATCGCAGCTGCTCCACAAACAGCCAAAATGAGACAATCGGCGCGTCCCAATAGGGAACCTGGCAGGTCGTGTTGGCGTAGATAGTCACGTACGATGACGTTGCGAGCCAGAGTCAGACTGTCATAAAGCCGCCGCTGTCTGGCGCCAGCCAGGCATTGATGAGTCACGCGTCTTTCGCATCGCCGCGATTCTGGCAAGCCCCATTACCACAACTCGTAGTGAACAGGCAGAGCAACATGGCGACTATCAGCCCGACGACGCGTGCCGAGCGTATTCAGATCATCGATGTGCTACGGGGGTTGGCCATCTTCGGCATCCTGATGGTCAACATACATTACTTCGCACAGCCGTGGTCCGCGCCTCCTCCTACCGCCGGCGCACCATTCATCGACCGGGCGGCGAACTGGCTGGTGCAGATGTTCTTCACCACGAAGTTCTTCAATCTGTTCTCATTTCTGTTTGGCCTGGGTATGGCGCTGCAGATGCAGCGCGCCGAAGTAAAGGGCGTGCGCTTCGTCCCTCTGTATGCCCGGCGGCTGGTGATCCTGGCACTGTTTGGCCTGGCACACGGCATCCTGATCTGGATCGGTGATATCCTGCTCGTCTACGCGGTGCTGGGAGTGCTGCTTCTCGTATTCTGGCGTAAGGCAAAGCCGCGTACCCTTCTGATCTGGGCTGTGGTTATCACCGGGCTCATCTCGCTCGTGTTTGCGTTTGGTGGAGTGATGATAGGCTTGGGTCGCTCGACGCCGGAGGGCGCTGCCCAGCTGGATGCGATGGCTGCCGAGGAGACCGCCGCACTGCAGGCTGACGTCGCAGAGGACTTCATCATCTACGGTACGGGCACGTACGGGCAGATTACGGCTGAGCGCGCGGGCGACTTCCTCGACGCGATGATCAACGGCAATGTCTGGATAGCACCGAGCATCCTGTCGATGTTCTTGCTCGGCTTATACGCCGGGAAGCGCAAGATCTTCCACGATGTGGAGGCGCACCTGCCGCTCTTCCGCCGCATCCTGGTGATCGGGCTGCCGGTGGGTTTGCTCGCCAATCTCTACTGGGCCATGGGTGGCTTCAACATGGGCACCGGTACGGCTACCTACGATCCGGGCTTCATGTTCGGTATGCTGGCGCTGGCGATAGGGGGCCCCGCCCTGTGCCTGTGCTACATCAGCGGGGTTGTGCTGCTCAGCCGGTCGGCGCGCTGGAGTGCGCTGCTGAGTCCGTTTGCAGCCGTGGGTCGCATGGCGCTAACGAATTATCTGGCGCACTCCATCATCTTTACGACGCTCTTCTACGGGTACGGCTTCGGCCTGATGAACGCAGGGATCGGCACTGCTGCCCAGCTTCTGATGGGAGTCGTCGTCTACGTGCTCCAGATTCCTTTCAGCGTCTGGTGGATGCGTACCTTCCGGTTCGGCCCGTTCGAATGGCTCTGGCGCTCGCTGACGTACATGCGTCTGCAGCCGATGCGCCGCGTACCCCCGCCCACATACAGAGAGGCGGTCGGGTAGCCATCCCGGCACTGCTCGCCGGTTCATCTACGGCAGTGAGACGGGGTGGCTTCCAGCCGCCCCCAACCCTACCGCCCCAGCCAGCCGAGCGCCATCTCGGCGCGGTGACGGTGCGTGTCGCGCCGCGCGATGAGGTCCTGCGCCAGCGCGAAGTCGGCCAGCTCCCCCGCCTGCTGGCGCTGTACCAGCCACTCGGAGATCGCCCACTGCTGCAGCGGCACGACGACGTTGTACAGCGGCGGCCCGGTTACGACCCCCTGCCGCTGCGCTGGGTGCTGGTGCGCGACCCGCTGGGCAAGCTCAACCCCGCTGCCTTCTTCACCACCGACCTGACTGCCAGCCCGCTCGACATCGTGCGGTGGGTGGTGATGCGCTGGAGTGTGGAAGTGACCTTCCAGGAAGTGCGCACCCATCTGGGCTTCGAAACCCAGCGCCAGTGGTCGCCCAGGGCTATCCAGCGCACCACCCCCGCCCTG
Organism: uncultured Anaerolineae bacterium; assembly: GCA_964506005.1. GTDB lineage: Bacteria > Chloroflexota > Anaerolineae > Aggregatilineales > UBA3940 > UBA3940. The sequence continues at coordinate 27,864 of CAZDLX010000022.1, forward strand.
CTCGGCCTGTTCTCGCTGGTCGTGCTGTTGGCTCATCACCTGTCGGCCCCTCAGCCCCTGCCCGTGCGCACCGCGGCCTGGTATGTCAAAGCCCAGCCTACCTTCGCCGATGCCCTGGCCTTCGTCCGACACTACTTGTGGACCCATATCGAATTCGTACACTTACCGGTCCCCAGCAGAGTCGTCCAATTACCGGCTGCTGTGCTGGCCGGTTTCGTCGAAATGCTCTGTTATTCAGCTTGAAATGGACAAAGTCCAGTGACAGAGACATCGTGTAATTAGCCTATTCGCTCTTGCTTTGTATCGTGGCTAATATTGCTATTCCAACAACAAAAGCCCCTGACAGTAGCAGACCTCTTTCTGCATCAAACAGAGTAGCACTGTAAGGAAGGAATGTTCGTACTGACACGGGAGCATAACTCAATATTGTCATACGAAGCGCTGGATAAAACAGTAGTGCTATGCCAGCAAAAAGGTAAAAATTCCTCACCCAGCGACTGGATGATTGAGTTACAAGCCATAATAGCGAGAATACAACTGCTACGTATAGCACGTTGATGATCGGAATCAACAGTAGTCGCAGAAATATAAAATCACTTTCAACCTGCTGTATTCGCTCCAAAAGGAGATCTAAGCTATAAAGAAATCCTAAACCTATAGGTAGCGCCCCTAATGCGATCCACTTATTGTGTTTCACTCTCTGTGTCCTTGGAGTTTCTCTGAGTAACAAGCTTACGCACTGGAATCTTGGTGGTTTGTTGCGTCATCGGTCGGTGTAAAACTTTGAGATTGGTACAAAGATACGAGCAGTGGGTTCGAATACAACTTGAGAATTGGCCGGGTGTCTAGGTTGTGTTGACATTTACTGGATTGAGGACATAATCGCGCCTCATGGAGATCAAACTACCGGACGAACAATGGTCAAAGATCCTGGCCTTCCTGCGGACCTGCCCGGAGCTGTATGTCGGGAAGGAAGCTGAGTGCCGGCGATTTATCGAAGGGGTGCTGTGGAACACCCGCAGCGGAGCCCAATGGCGCTTGTTGCCGGCTGAATACGGCCACTGGAACAGCGTGTATAAGCGCTTTGTCCGCTGGTGTGACAAAGGGATATGGGAGCGCATGCACGCCCACTTTGCCCAGGAGCCTGACCTGGAGCATCTACTACTGGACAGCACGGTGGTGCGCGCGCACCCATGTGCCGCTGTCGCGCTCAAAAAAACGGCGGTCAGGACGCCCAAGCACTCGGGCGCAGCCGTGGGGGCTTCAGCACCAAAATCCATGTGAGCACCGATGGCCTGGACAACCTGCTGCGCTTCGCGCTCACCGGCGGTCAACGGCATGATATCACCCAGGCCGAGGCCCTGTGCGAAGGTTGGACATGCCAGTACGTCATTGCCGACCGGACCTATGATGCGGCGGCTTTCTTACAACGGATTGCTGAGTGTGATGCGACACCGGTCATTCCACCTCGCCCAAACCGTCTTGAACCGCGTGAGTATGATGCACATCTTCTCTACAGGAGCGCCATCTCATCGAATGCTTCATCGGCAAGCTCAAGCATTACCGGCGCATCTTTTCACGCTTTGAGAAGCTCGCTCGTCGCTACCTCAGCTTCCTCAACTTCGTTGGCGCACTCATTTGGCTGCGCTAAATGTCAACACAACCTAGTGACCCGGCCAGTTTGGTAAAGGCGTTGCAAGAACTCTAACCTCCCCATCCAATCACAAACTCGAAACGCCAAGTGTTCCCGCCACGAGTAAGGGTAACAAGGGACTTCCCTTTTTGACACCAACCAAGGTCATGATATTTAGTCCACAATCCATTCCATGAGGGAGAAATGTGGTAGTAGGTACCTGGTTGCGTGGTTGTAAGATTAATATACTCAGTTCTCGGTCCGCAGTTTCCAGTCTGATAGACATACTCCCCCCAGCAATAGGCTTCTAGCCGTCCATTACTAATGCTGACAGCGGGATCGTAAATATTCCACCACATACGATAGAAGTCTACTTTGACATAACTATTCCACTCGTCCGACGAGTATTGAGCTCCGATATTTGCTACAACTGCTCCAGTGTCATCCCAATCACTATCTTGAAACCACGGTCCACCTGAAGGTTCGAAATCCTCAAGATCAGCCTCGAACACAGCCTCAGGGATGGCGATCTCATATAGAACCAAGTGCCCACTCTCCCTACTCTCTGAAGTCAAGCTAGTTGTCTCAAGTATCTGATAGGAAATTACCTCCTCAGGAACCGGGATTTCATAACCTTCGTCGAGATTATGGAGGGTCGCCTCAATTCTAAGTTGTGACTCGAACAGGCCATCGAAACGTCCGGTTGGTTGATCCACAGGAGGCTCTGGTCTAGCACTAACTGTTGTTGAAGGGAATAATGCTACCAGCAGTACAATAAGAAGGAGAAACTTCAGTCTGG